>JAICGL010000539.1 GCA_025923175.1 Acidimicrobiia bacterium | reverse complement strand
TCGATCAGCGGCTCCGCCTGCTCCGGCCGGGCCGCCGCCACCCACGACGGCCGCCGGCCCTTCTTCGTGTCGCCGTAGAGGGTGAACTGGCTCACGACGAGCACCTCGCCCCCGGCCTCCGCCACCGGCACGTTCATGAACCCCGCCTCGTCGTCGAACACCCGTAGCCGCCAGACCCGCTCCGCCAACTTCTCGGCCACGGCCTCGTCATCCGAATGGGTGACCCCGACGAAGACGCACAACCCGGAGCCGATCTCGCCTGTGACCTCCCCGTCCACCGTGACCGAGGCCCGGTTCACCCGCTGGATGAGCGCCCGCATTCCGGACAGTCTGACGCGGATCACACCGAATCGGCCGCCCATCCGCCAGGTGGGGAACTGGCGCTCCGTACCATGCGTCCTATCAGCGTGCGCCGCATTGTCCTCGTTCTGTTCCTCGCCGCGGCGGCTCTCGTCGCGCCTTCGCTTCCGCACGCCAGAGCCTGCTCCTGCGCCGTCTACGACGTGCGCGAACGGCTCCCGGAGGCCGCCGGCGCCTTCGTCGGCACGCTGGTGTCCCGCGACGACCCGCAACCCACCGGCAACGTCTTCTCCAGCGCCACACTCGTCCGCTACCGCTTCCAGGTCGAACGGGCCGTCAAGGGCGACATCCCGTCCGGAACGATCGACGTGTGGTCATCGGGGAGCGGCGCCAGCTGCGGTCTGGAAACGCCGGTCGGCCAGCGGACCGGGCTCCTCCTGCGCCACGAAGACGGCCGGTGGCTCTCCAGCCTCTGTGAACAAGCCGACCCCGACGTCCTCATCCGGGCCGGGCAGCCGCTGCCGCCAGCGACGGGTAAGGCGCCGCCCGCCGTGCTGATCGGCACGACCCACGGTCCCGGGCGGATGGTTTCCCTCGACGGGCTCGGCCGCGTCATCGCCTACGGCGGCGGTGACGGGATCGCGACCGACATCGCCTTCTGCCCCGGCGCCGGCCGGGTCGCCGAGGCCTACTCCCCGCCCTACGGCGGGCCATCCTCACCCGGGCCCGGTGTCGCCGTGCGGAAGTCCGATGGTCTCGACGTCGTCTGGGAGCGGCTGTTGGGCGCCGATGGCGGGCCCGACGGCGCCTCCATCGCCGACGTCGCCTGCCTCGACCGGGATGGTGGCACCGTCCTGGTCCTGGCCGTGCGGCACAACTACTCCGAGACGTCGGTCAGCCACCGCGCCCTCGTCCTCGCCTACGGCCCCCGGGGCGAGGCAGACGTGCTGTGGCAGGGCGAAGCGACGACCGGGACGTTCTCCGCCGACGGCCGCGCCGTCTACCTGAACGGCGGGAACGACGGGCGCGATCTCCAGGCCGTGGAGCTGGCGGATCCCGCCGGGCCGAGCGCACAAACGCTGGGCCGACTCCCCGCCGGGACGGGCGCGCTGACGATCTCCCCCGGCGGCCGGTACCTCGCCGGCGTCACCACCCACGAGTACTGGTCCGGCACCGACACCCCGCCCCCGTCCGCGGCCGTCGTGGTCGACCTTTCGACGTCGCCGGCCGGCGTGAGCGAAGCCGGCCTCGCCAGTTCGTACGGGCAGTACGGAGCGGCGCTGTGGGTTGGGGCCGACCGCATCCTCTTCGCTCCGCGCTGGGCCGGCAACCCCGTCCGCCTGTTCGACACAGCGCTGCGCGAAACCGGCCGTTGGGATGGCTGGTCCTCCTCGGCGGCCACCGTGGTGGGTGACACGCTCGTTGGCCTCGACGGCCCGAAGGTCGAGACCGCCCCGGTCGCCAGCGGCCCGGCCACCCGCTGGGCCGATCTGGAGAGCGGAGTCCCCGGCGCCATCGCCGCCTTCCCCGACGGCGCGGCCATCGGGAGCGCCGGGCGCCCGACTACGACCCCGTCTGCTCCGGCCAAAGCCGCAAGCGAAAAGAACGCCACGACGTCCGCCCCGACCCCGACGACCACCGGCGCCACCGCGGTTCCGGCGACGACGAACCCGCCGCCCACCGCTCCCGACGGAGCCGCCAGCGGCGACGTGGTCGCCTCCGCCCCGAACAGCGGAGGCGGAACGAGCGGCCGCCCGCTCCTCGCCGGCGGTGCGGGCGCCGGACTTCTGGCTGCCGGCCTCGCCGGCCTGATCCGCCGCCGCCGGGGCCCAAAACTGGCGTAGGTCGTACCATGAGCGGCGGTGAAGGGCGGGCGTCCGAGCGGCACCGCCACGGTCCTCTTCACGGACCTGGCGGATTCGACTGCCATGCTGTCGCGGCTCGGGGAAGCCGCGTTCGACGAACTCCGCCGGGAGCATTTCGCCGGACTGCGGGAGGCCCTCGCCGGCCATGGCGGCGAGGAGGTCAAGACCCTCGGCGACGGGATCCTGGCGGTCTTCGGCTCGGCCGCCGACGCCATCACGTGTGCGGTGACCGTCCAGCAGTCGGTCGACCGCCAGGCACGAGGCGGCCCGACACCACTGGCTGTCCGGATCGGGCTGGCCCTCGGTGACGTCAGCTTCGAAGAGGAAGACGTCTTCGGGACGCCGGTCGTGGAGGCCTCCCGGCTCGTCGCCATGGCGCAGCCCGGTCAGATCCTGGCCACGTCGCTGGTGCCGATGGTCGCTGGCGGTCGCTCGGAAGCGTGCTTCACCGAACTCGGTTCCCAGGAGCTCAAGGGCCTGCCGAAGCCCGTTGCCGTCTGTGAGGTGAGCTGGGCACCCCTCCCGGCGTCGAAGGTGCCGCTGCCCGTCCTCCTCACCGACGTCGGCCGGATCTTCGTGGGGCGCGACGACGAGTTTCGGCAACTGGAGCAGCTGTGGAAGGAAGCCGCGGCGGGCGATCGACGGATGGCGCTGCTGGCCGGGGAGCCCGGCGTGGGCAAGACCCGCCTCGCCGCCGAGCTGGCCCGCACCGTGCATGACCAGGCGGCGGCCGTGCTGGTGGGCCGCTGCGACGAAGACCTCGGTGTTCCGTTCCAGCCGTTCGTCGAAGCGCTCCGGCATCTGACCGACCACGTCGCCGACGACGAGCTTCCGTCACGCCTCGGCCGCCACGCCGGCGAGCTGGAACGGTTGCTCCCCGGATTGCGGGAACGCCTGCCCGACGCACCGCCGCTGCTGCAGTCGGACCCCGAGACCGAGCGGTATCGCCTCTTCGACGCAGTGAACGGTTGGCTGGCGGCGACCTCCGGCCACGACCCGGTCCTGCTGGTGCTCGACGACCTGCAGTGGGCGGCCAAGCCCACGCTCTTGCTGCTGCGCCACGTCGCCCGATCTCCCG
>JAICGL010000538.1 GCA_025923175.1 Acidimicrobiia bacterium | reverse complement strand
GCTCACACCCGGTACCGCCGGACGGTGTCGAGGAGCCCGAGGCGCCGTTCCCGCCACGCCTGCGAGAGCTTGCTCATCATCCCTTCGGGCATGAGGACGACCACCGCAACCAAGAGCGACCCGAACACGATCAGATGAAGCCCGAGGTACCGCTGGCGCAGGTACTCGGCCAGCAGTTGGAGCCCGACGGCGCCGATGACCGGGCCGACGACCGTCCCCAGCCCGCCGATGACCGCCATCGCGACCATCAAGACCGTGATCTCCACCGAGAACAGCCGCTCCGGATAGATCGCCACCTGCTGGAAGGCGAACAGCGCGCCGATCAGCGATGTGAGCGCACCCGAGAGGGCGAAGGCGGCCAGCTTCGCCCGGGTGGTGTTGATCCCGGTGGCCGCGGCCCCCTGCTCGTCGTCGTGGATGGCCGCCAGCGCGTAGCCGAAGCGGCTGCGCGACACGGCGAAGGCGACGGCGACCGCCACGCCCATCGCCGCCAGGAACAGGTAGTAGAACCCGGTGTTGCCGGGCGAGGACGTGACGGCCTGGGCGCCGAGAACGGGAAGGGAGATGCCGGCGCCACCGCCCGTCAGGTCCGGCAGGTTGAGCACGACCTCACGCGTGCCTTCGGCAACGCCGAGTGTTGCAATGGCGAAGTAGTGGCCCCGCAGGCGGAGGACGGGCAAGCCGACGAGAGCGGCGTAGACAGCCCCGACCGCCACAGCTACCGGCAGCGCTGCCCAGAAACTCAAGCGGGCGTGGACCATCAGCACGGCGATTGTGTAGCCGCCGAGACCGAAGAAGACGACGTTGCCGAAGCTGGCGTAGCCGGTGAAGCCGCCGATGATGTTCCAGGCGGAAGCGAGGCCGCCGAACATGAACACGCCGGCCAGCGTGCGCAGCATGGCGTCGTCGGCGACAGCCGGGCCGGCCAGCGCGGCCGCGACGGCCACTCCGCCGGCCAGGGGTCCCAGGCGATTGCGGGGGAGGCTCATGTCAGGCGGCCTCGATGCGGGCTTCGTAGAACGGGCGGCCGAGCAGGCCTGCCGGGCGCACGATCAGCACCGCGACGAGCACGGCGAAGGCAATGGCGTTGATGAGCGTGCCGGAGAGGTACTGGCCGCCCCAGGCCTCGACCACGCCCAGCACGATCCCCCCGGCCAGGGCGCCCCACATGTTCCCCAGCCCGCCGAGCACCGCAACGACGAAGCTGCGCAACGTGAATCCTCCGGCCGCCGCCGGGCTGAAGGTCGAGACCGTGCCGATGACGGCGCCGGCCGCGCCGGCCAGGGCGGCCGCCAGCCCAAAGGTCACGGCGTAGATGTGGGGGACCGGGATGCCCATCAGTCGGGCCGCGCCGCGGTCCATGCCGGTGCCGCGGATGGCCCGACCCAGGCGGGTCCGTCCGAGGAAGGCGGCCAGGGCGGCCGTGAGGATGATGGCGAGGGCAAAGCCCACGAGGCGGCCGTAGGGCACCCGCACGCCGCCGACAGCGAAGGCCTCCGTCGCGTAGCCGGTGGGGATGGACCGGTAGTCACCCGTCAGCGTCCAGACCAGCGCGTTCACCGTGGCGAGTTCCAGCCCGAACGTCAGGAGCAGCGTCATAAAGATGGGCGCGTTCATGACGAGGTTGATCAGGCCGCGCTGCACCACGTAGCCCAGGCCGAAGAGCACGATCGCCGCCACCACCATCCCGAGGAGTGGGTGGAGACCGAAGGTGGCGTTGAGCTCCCAGGCGATATAGGCCCCGCCGATGACCAGGGCGCCATGGGAGAGGTTCACGATGTTGGTCACGCCCCACACCATCGAGAACCCCACACCCACCAGCCCGTAGAGACCGCCCTGGAGGAGGCCGTAGACGGTCGACTGCGCGAAGCGTGCCCCCGGCGACGTGCCGCCGGCATCGGTTGACGCCGGGGCGGGCGGGCGCAGCGGCTGGGTCAGCGCACCCCGGGGCCAGACCGTGACGACCTTGCCGTCCTGGATCTGGATGACGTACATCGGCTTGGCTGTGTTCTTGCCGGTCGGGTCGAAGCGGATCGGCCCGAAGAACGTGTCGACGTCGAGTTCGTCGAGTGCGTCCCGTACCTTGTCGGGCTCGAGGGAATCCGCCCGCTCCATGGCCATGACCATCGCCAGGCAGGCGGCGGTCGCCTCGGCGTTGTGGTAGGTCGCCTCGCGGCCGAACTTCGCCCGGAACCCGGCGGCGTACTCGGCGGCGTTGCCGAACCAGTCGTCGCGGCCCGGAACGTCGGGCGTCCACTGGGCCGAGCCCAGGACGCCTTCGGCCGACTTGCCCAGCGTGCGGACGAAGTCGGGGGTTGCCGGGGCCACCGTCTCACCGAAGCCGCCGGACGGGCTGAGCCCGAGCTCCTTGCTCTGCTTGACGATGGCGATGCCCTCCTGGAGGTGTACCGAGCCGAGCACGTAATCCGGCCGCAAGGGGCGCAGCTTCGTCAGGGCGCTGGAGACGTCGGTGGTGGCGTTGGGTACGTACTCCACGCCGACGACGTCGATGCCCAGCCGGCGGGCCTCCGCCCGGCCGCCCTCGGCCGCCGTCTTGGAGAAGCCGTCGTCGGCCGAGATGATGGCCACCCGCTTCGGCTTGACCTGGTAGAGGTCCACCGCCGCCTGCAGGAGGGCGCCGAGGTACGTGCTGGCCGGTGACAACACGGCGAAGATGCGGCGGTACCCCTTGGCGAAGATCTTGTCGTCGGCGCCGGCGCCCTCGACCATCACCTGGCCGTTGCGCTCGACGACCGCGGCGGCGGCCTCGGTGGACGCGGAGCCGTAGGGGCCGAGCAGGAGCTTGATGCCGGCGCTGTTCATCTGCTCGACGAGCCGGGACGCGGTGTCGGGTGTGGACTGGTCGTCCTGGTACCGCAGGGCGAGCTTGTAGGCCCGGTCGCCGACCTGGACGCCGCCCTTCTTGTTCACGACGGTGGCGCAGTAGTCATAGCCCTCCCGGGTGAGCGCACCCTCGCGGGAGAGCGACCCGGTGAGCGAGAGAGCTGCGCCGATGGTGACCGTGTCCTTCGGCGGTGCGGCGGCGAGCCCGGCGCGGGCCTGGCCCGCCGTCAGCAGCAGGAGCCCAGCGAGCACACCGACCCGTCTTCGCATGCGGGGGCAATTGTGCTCGATCGCGTGTTGACTGGTCTGTGATGGAGCCGACTGATCGCTCGTCATTCAGCCGCCGGAAGTTTCTGGCTGTCGCCGGAGGGGTGCTGGGCGCGGCCGCCCTACCCCGGCCGC
>JAICGL010000537.1 GCA_025923175.1 Acidimicrobiia bacterium | reverse complement strand
TCTCGACCCTCCGGTCCCGGTGGTGGCCGGCAACGTCGTCACCGCCGAGGGGGTCCGCGACCTCATCAGCGCCGGCGCCGACATCGTTAAGGTCGGTGTCGGACCCGGCGCCATGTGCACCACCCGGATGATGACCGGGGTCGGCCGGCCACAGTTCTCCGCCGTGCTCACCTGCGCGGCGGAGGCCCGCCGGCTTGGCCATCACGTGTGGGCCGACGGCGGGGCCCGCCACCCCCGCGACGTTGCCCTCGCCCTCGCCGCCGGGGCGGCCAACGTGATGATCGGATCGTGGTTCGTCGGAACGTACGAGTCGCCCGGCGATCCGCAACGCGACAACGACGGCAGGCTCTACAAGGAAAGCTTCGGGATGGCCTCCGCCCGGGCCGTCCGACTCAGAACCGCCGGAGAGATCCCGTTCGACCGGGCCCGCAAGGCCCTCTTCGAGGAGGGCATCTCCGCGTCGCGCAGCTATCTCGATCCCGACGGCCCCAGTGTCGAGGACCTGATCGACTCCATCACCGCCGGGCTGCGCAGCGCCTGCGCCTACACCGGCGCCCACAACCTCGAAGAGTTCCACCAGCGGGCGGTCGTCGGAGTGCAGAGCGCCGCCGGCTACACAGAAGGCAAACCGCGCCAGGTCGACTGACCTGGCCGAGGTGACCTGACATGGACGGACTGGACTGCCCTTCGTGCGGCTCGGATGACGTGAGGGGCGAGCGCAATCCCGGCGGGACGATCACCCTCACCTGCCAGTCCTGCCGGACCAGCTGGGACCGTGTCCCCAGGCCGTCCTGTCCTCGCTGCGGGAAGAGCGACGTCGAAGAGTACGGCGCCCAGGAGTGGGAGTACGACGATCCAGCCGCCGGCGAGAAGGATCCCGAGGCGCCGGGTCGTGCCCGAGGGGGCCGCACCTTCCGCTGTCGCCGGTGCCACAACACCTGGGGCCAGGCCCGGTAGTGCGTCTGGCCCAAGGGCAAAATGGTCCGTCTGGGCTATTGAGGGAGGTTTGCGGCCGGTCGATACGGAGGGAAAGGAAATCCTCTGATCGGAGACGAGATGGCCGCAGACCAGAACGACCTGCTCACGCCCGCCGAAGTGGCGGTGCTGTTCCGGGTCAACCCGAAGACGGTGACGCGCTGGGCCCGGGCGGGCAAGATCTCGGCCATCCGGACCCTCGGTGGCCACCGCCGGTTCCGCCGGGCGGAGATCGAAGCGGTGCTGCGTGCCGAGGAAGCGTTCGAACTCTGAGTCGACCGCGTCAGTCGGTGAACTTCTTGGCGCCGAGGTCGATCTGCTGGTCTGCGGCGACGCTGCTTCCGGCGGCTGGGGTCTGGTCGGTGACCACCCAGTTCCGGTCGAGTACCTGGAGTCGAGCCTGCCCGGTGGAGTCGTGGGAGGTGAGGTTGTAGAGCCCGGCGGCCTGCATCGTGTCCTGCGCAAGCTGAAGGTCCTTGCCGACGACGTTGGGCACGGTGATCTTCGCTGCCGCGGCCGTGGTCCCCGAGGTGGCGGTCGACGCAGTGCTCGTGGTCGTCGGCGCCATGGTTGTCGTCGTGGCGGTGCTGGTGGTCGTGGTCTCGACGTCGCCGCCCTGGCTCTTCGTCTCGTCGCCGCAACCGGCCAGCACCAGGGCCGCGACGCCGCAGAGCAACACGATTCTCTTGACGGGTTTGGGGTTGGTGGCGAGGAACGTTGTAGGCATCGCCGTCTCCTGGTGTCGTGGAGCACGCACAGGCGCTACCAGGGACCGGGGCAACGCTCCCGAAGTCCGCGACGGTCGGGACAGCCGACGGGCGCGGGTTCGGTCCGAAGCGACCGTACTACCGGATGCGGTCGTAACGTAGCTGCCGGTGACGCGACTCACGGTGGAGCTGGTGCCGTCGACCTGCTGGTGGTCGAACGTGCGCAGCCACGTTGCTCCGGCGGTGTGGGAGCGGCTGCGCCGGGCGACGGCCACGGCGGCGGGGAACCGCTGCGAGATCTGCGGCGGCCGGGGGCGGCGTCACCCGGTCGAATGTCACGAGGTGTGGGACTACGACGACGCCCGGCTGGTGCAACGCCTGGTGCGCCTCATCGCGCTCTGTCCGTCCTGCCACGAGGTCAAGCACCTCGGCCTGGCGGCGAAACGGGGCCGCCATGCCGCGGCGCTGGCTCACCTCGCCAAGGTCAACGGCTGGACGGCCGCCGACGCCGAGGCCTACACCGAAGTCGTCTTCGAGCAGTGGGCCGCCCGCAGCCGCCACGACTGGACCCTCGACTGCACCGTCCTCGAGGTGCAGGGCATCCGCTTCGACCCGACACGAACCTAAGAGACCCGGTCGTTGAACGTCTGAGAGCAGCGGGCGCGGCCGGCGAACGATCTCGGCTGTTCCCCCCGAACGGCCGAGCAATACCGTCTTAGGTAACCAGCCGTTACCTAAGACGGCGTTGCCGTTGATTGGTCTCAGAAGGGTGCCTCCCGGCGGGGGGCCATCGATGCGCCCGAGCTGGGAGTGGCGCTGTGACCTGCGGCGATGCCGGGTCGAGACGCGAAAATGTCGCCCACAGTAACCTCGACCTTGCGGCTCTGGTTCCTGCGGGCGACAAAGAACACCTTACCACAGAACGCTTTCTGGCCGCCAGCGCGCCCCTGCAGGAACGACAGAAACGCTTCGTTTGCGGCTTGTGCCCCGGTTCGCCCCAGCGGGCGAGACGTTCACGAGTAGGGTGGTCTCCCAGGAGTAGAACCTCCTCGCGCTGCACCGCTCCGGACCCCGGCGTCGCTCGCACAGCGAGTCCCCGGCAGGGCCATCGTCGACCCTTCCGGCTCTGTTTCGCCGACCATCGGAGTACCCCATGAGCAGCGTCATGAACGCCCCTCCGGCACCCCACCTCGAGCCGATGCGCGGACCGATCGGCCAGCAGCGCAACATCGGGAAGCAGGTCCTGCTGTCCGTCGTCACGCTCGGCCTCTACGGCGTCTACTGGGCGTATCAGAGCCACGAGGACATCTCCCAGCACATGCGCTCGGGGGTCACCGGTGTCGTCGGCGTCCTCATCGCCGTCTTCGCCGGCTTCGTGACGTTGTTCCTGCTGCCGATCGAGATCAAGAAGATGTACGAGGCCGACGGCCAGACGAGCCCCGTCGGGCCGGCCACCGCCTTCTGGATCCTCCTCTTCGCCGTTCCGTGGTACGTCAAGTGCCAGTCGGCCCTGAACCAGTACTGGGCTTCCAAGGGCGCGCCTGCCGCCGTCTGACGTGGCCCT
>JAICGL010000536.1 GCA_025923175.1 Acidimicrobiia bacterium | reverse complement strand
GCCGAGGGCGTGTTCGGTGGCGGGGAAGAAGTCGGCGGGGTGCTCGCCTGCCAGGATGGCGGCGGCAACCGCCGCCCCTTGGGCCACGGCGCTGAGGGGGTCGACCCCGGCAGCGGGCTCCCGGCCCACGATCGCGGAGACGAAGTCCCGCACGGCCGGCATCATGCAAGTGCCACCGACGAGAACGAGGTGGTCCACCCCCGAGGGGGTCAACCCGAGATCGAACAGGCAGCGCTGCACGGGGTCGTAGGCCCGCTGCACCAGCGGCGCCACCCAGCCCTCGAACTCCGCCCGGGTGAGGAGCCGGCGATCCCCGCCGGGAAGGGCCACCGTCACTTCGTCGACCTGGCTGAGGTGGATCTTGGCCCGTTCCACCTCCAGGCGCAGCGCCGCCCGGTCGGCCTCGGTCCAGCCGTACGAGCCCTGAATCTCGCCGGCGAGGTGTTCGATGATCAGAGCGTCGAAGTCCAAGCCGCCCAGGCGTTGGACGCCCTTCGAGGCGTGTTCGAGGAATACGCCGTCGGTCAGTTCCAAGACGGTGACGTCGAGGGTGCCGCCCCCCCAGTCGACGACCAGGACGGTCTGGTCGTCGCCGGCGTGCAGGCCGAAGGCCATGGCCGCGGCGGCGGGTTCGTTGATGAGGACCACCGCCTCGATGCCGGCCAGCTTGGCGCACAGCCGGGTGCGGTAGCGGGCCAGCCCCCGGGAGTTGGCCGGGACGGTCACCACCGCCCTCGTGAGTTCGCCTCTCGGGGCCACCAGCCGTCGGAGATGACCGAAGATGAGGGCTCCGATTTCCTCGACCGGGAAGGACCGGTCGGCCAGTTGCATGACTTCCCCAGCGGCGAAGAGGCGTTTGACCGCCTCGGCCCGGGGGGCTCCGCCCAGCTTCGCCTCCCACCCGAAGCGGACATCGCCGCCGGGCCCCACGGCCACCACGGAAGGCAGTAGCCGGTCAAGCCCGGCCGATGCCCAGGGCGGCGGCGGCTGGTCGAGGGGCAGGACGTCGACGGCCCCCGCGGCATAGCGGGCGACGACGCAATTGCTGGTACCGAAGTCGATGCCGAAGGCGGTCATGCCTACTCCTCGGTGACGGACAGAGGGATCCGGTACTGATCAAGCCGGGGGCCGGGCGGGGGGCCATGCTCGACTTCGTAGAGGGCGCCGGTGAGGTCGGCCAGCTCGCCGCTGCGCCCGCCCTCCCGCAGCCGACGCGCGTGGCGGGCGAAAGCTCGTCGAGCGGCGGGCGCCCCCGTCCCATAGTCGAGACCGAGAAGCACCCAGACGCAGGCCGAGGGGGCGTAGACCTGCACGGCGGCCAGAGCCGGTTCCCGTCCGGCCTCGCGACCGTGGAGGTAAGCCATGAGTTCCCCGTGGGCGCCGGTCAGGCCCAGGGAAGCGAGTTGGGCGCGGCTGGTGCTGATGGCGAGCGTGCGCAGCGCGGCGAACAGGGTTCGGGGCAGGGCGGAAGCCGGTCCCAGACCCTCCTGCCCCCGTGACTGCCGCCACAGGGCGAGGCCCCGTTGCAGAGCGGCGATCCGCTCGCCCGGATCGGCCGTGTCCAGGGCGTAGCGACCCAAGCTGCTCGCCGCCGCCGCCGGGTCATGGCCGGCGGCGACCAGCGCGTGATTGAGGAGTAGTGGTAGCGGCGGTCCATCCGCCAGCGCTGCGTCGAGGACCTCGGCGGCGCGGACCCCGTCGCCGTCCAGCCACAAGGCGCAGCCAAGGATGTTGCGGCACTCGAGCACCGTCGTCCTCGTCGCCGTCGCTGCCCCATGCTCGAGCACGGCCCTGGCCACGGCCGCTGCCGCTTTCGCCTCCCGGGCAGCGAGAAACTTCCGGGCCTCGGCTATGGCCGTGTCCCAGCAGGCGGCTGCGGTGGCGGTACCGCGCCTGACGGTGCTCGCCTCGAAGGCGTCGTGATGGAAGTGAGACATGGCTCCTGAAGTCCCCGCGGCACCGGTGCTGGGCTGACGCTGAACCCGCACCTACACGTTCGAGGAGTTCGTGGTCGGGGCGTGAAGTTCCTTTTTCGGCCAGTTCCTTGGGAATTGACCGATCGGGGGCGATCCCGACGCGAGCGGGCGAGACGTCGAACGGTCGGGGTCGGCGCTTAGGCCAGTTCTCTCGTCAGCGCCGACAGGTCAGTCGCCACCAGGGACGGCGGGGCGCCGAGCCGTTCCAACGGCGCGCCTGTGCGGTTGATCCAGGCCACCGGGAAGCCGAAAGCTCGGGCGCCGGCGGCGTCCCAGCCGTTGGAGGATACGAACAGGATCCGTTCGGTCGGCACCCCGAGGGCTTTGACGGCCAGCTGGTAGACAGCTGGGTAGGGCTTGAAGGTCTGCACCTCATCGACCGAGAGGACATGGGCGAAGACGTCGGTCAGGCCGGCGGCCGCGATTCCGGCGTGGAGCATGTCGGGGCTGCCGTTGGACAGCACCGCCAGCGTGCGGGGAGCCAGAGCGCGGAGGGCGTCGGGCACCTCGGGGTAGGGGCGGACGTCGATCCAGGCGTGGAGCAGCTCGGCGCGAACGTCGTCGTCGACCACGATGCCGAACCCGTCCAGGGTGTAGTCGAGGGCGTCGCCGGTCGTGGCCCAGAAGTTCTGGTAGCGCCCCATGAGCGACCGAAGCCAGGTGTACTCCAGCTGTTTGGTGCGCCACAGGTCGACGAACGCAGCCGGGTCCGAGGTGACCTTGGCCACGGTGCGGCCCACTGACGAGACCTCGAGAAGCGTGCCGTAGAGGTCGAAGACAACGGCGTCGATATCCATGGCTTCGACTCTAAGGGCGGCCTTCTGCTTCGTCGCCGGCTCTGACCAGCTCTGGCGGAAAATCAACGATAAACGGCGATCCGCCACCTTGTCCGCACCCCTCCATGAAGGGAACACTCCGTCGAAGCGCTATCGGGAAGGGAGAGAATGACATCTGACCAGCTGGCGAAGGCAGCCCAGTTCCGTGCCCTGCACGCCAATGGGGTGTTCGTGTTGCCCAATGCGTGGGACTCCGCCAGCGCGGCGATGATCGCCGCGGCTGGCGCGCCGGTAGTCGCCACGACAAGCGCCGGTATGTCGTGGGCGCTCGGGAGATCGGACGGCCAAGGCCTGACTCGGGACGAAATGGTGGCCGCGATCGAACGCATCGTGTCGACGGTGGGCGAGCGTCCGGTCAGCGACGACATCGAGGGAGGCTACGGACCGGCACCGCAGGATGTGGCTGACACGGTCACGAGGGTGATCGCGGCAGGTGCGGTGGGCGCCAACATC
>JAICGL010000535.1 GCA_025923175.1 Acidimicrobiia bacterium | reverse complement strand
TTGGTCATGGCCAAGGCGGTCCTCGGCCTGCTCGACGCCGGCGTCCCCGCCGAGGACATCGTGCGGACGGGCGTGGACTTCGGCACGCGCTACCGCGCCGGTGGCTGGGGGGCCGGCCTCACGGTGCTGACCGCCATGGCCAACGTCCTTCCTCACCTCGACCCGGCCGACCGGCCGCTGGCACTGGTGGCCGGGCTGGCCTTCGTCTCTCGCGACACCCGCGGCCGGCCGCCCCGCTTCCCGCTGGCGCCGCTGCAGGGCGGTCCGCCGCCCGACCGGCTGAGCACCTGGTACCGGCGTTTCATCGAGACCCGGTCCGCCGACGCCGCCGAGCGCACGCTGGCGTCGGCCATCGCCACCGCCGACGACGACGCGGCCCCGGAGAGCAAGATGACAGCGGCGGCCGAGATGATGTTCGCCGCCGTGACCGACCACGTCTTCATCGACGGCGGGCACACCATCGACTTCACCAACAAGGCCTTCGAGGTCCTCGACCATCTCGGCTGGGACGCCGCGGCTGATGTGCTGCCGACGCTGGTGCCGCAGACCGCGTCGGCGGCCCGCAGCGAGGAGCGGGGCGCGTGGCGCTACCCCCACGACCTCGCCGGCCTGATCACCGAGGCGTGCGAGCGGCTACCGGAGCGGGTGGCGGCGGGGTCGGCCTGCGCCGTCCGCTTCGACGCCGGCGACGGCGACGGTGAGCGCGGCGGTGTCGCCCGGCTGGCGTGGTCGATCCTGTCCGACGATCCCGTCGAGGTGGTCGGGGCCATCGACGAGGCGCTTGTGGGCGGGGCCCGTCCGGAGGAACTCGGCCGGGCGGTCGCCTACGCCGCCGCCCTGCGGATCACCCGGTTCCATACTCAGAACGATCACGGCGACTGGGACGAGGTCCACCACGCGTTCACCGCCGCCAACGCGCTCCACCAGGCGCTGCGGCGTTCGCCTTCACTGCCGCTGCTGCGCGGCGTGTACCACGGCGCGATGCGCATCTACCTCGACCGGTTCCTCAACATCCCCGCCGCCCGGCTGCCGGGCCCCGGCACGGCGGACCTGGCCGCGCTGACGGCCTGCTGGGACCAGGAGGGCCGGGTCGACGACGCCGGCGGCATCGTCTACCGCCACCTCACCGGCGGCGGCGACCCCGACCCGGTCATCGCTCTCCTGGGCCGGGCCCTCCTGACCGAGGACGCCGAGTTCCACTGGTACCAGACCTACGAAGCGGCGGTCGCCCAGTTCCGGGCCTGGCCGCCGGGTTCGGAGGAGGGGGCGCTGATCCTGACCGGCTGCGCCCGCTTCCTCGCCGCCCACACGCCGACCCGGCGGGAGCTTTCCCAGGTGGTGACCATCGCCACCCGGCTCCGGCGCGGGGAGGCGCTCTATGAGGGGTCCTGACCGACCCTCCCGGGCAACTGGGAAAAAAACCCTTGTTGACCAGCGGCTTCACTGGGTAAACGGCGTGACACCCAACCCAAAGAGGAGCCGTTCATGGCAAGGACTGACACGATTTCAAGTCGCACCGCGACCCAGCGACCCCCCATCGAGCTGGCTGCGATGGCCGTCGGAGCAACGTTTCTTGTCGTCGGCATCCTGGGATTCGTTCCCGGTGTGACGCAGGACTTCGACACCATGAAGTTCGCCGGCCACGAGTCGGGCGCGATGCTTCTTGGTCTCTTCCAAGTCAGCATCCTGCACAACATCGTGCACCTGCTGTTCGGCGTGGCCGGGATAGCTGCGGCCAAGGCCATCTCCACTGCCCGCTCGTACCTCATCGGCGGAGGCCTGATCTACGGCGCGCTCGGGGTCTACGGGATCGTCGTCGACAAGATGAGCGATGCCAACTTCGTGCCCGTCAACGGCAACGACAACTGGCTGCACATCGGGTTGGCGGCCGGCATGATCGTCCTGGGTCTGGCGCTGTCGGCCCGGACGACAGAGACCGACAGGGCCGGACGTCTGGGGTAGCTTCGGCGCCCATGACCGGTGCCCCCCGACTTCCGGGCCTGACGCTGCGCGACGCCGACCAGATCGTGCAGGCCGCCCTCGAAACGGGGGCGGAGCGGGGGTTCCCGCCGCTGGCCGTGGCCGTTATCGACGTGACCGGCGAGGTCATCGTGCTGCGCCGCAGTGACGGCGGCATGCCGATGACCAGCCGGATCGCGGTGGCCAAGGCCCGCAGCGCCCTGATGGCCCTCAAGCCGTCGGGGCTTCTCGACAAGCTGCCGCCGGGGATCATCGACACCGCCCAGCATCTCTACAGCGGGAACTTCGTGCCCCGGGCGGGCGGCGTTCTCGTCACCGAAGGCGACGTCATCGTCGGGGCCGCCGGCGCTTCCGGGGCCCAGTCCGACGAGGACGAGGTGGCCGTCCGGACCGCTGTCGATCGCTGGCAGAAGGCGCGCTGACTCACCACCAGCCCTGGCGCCGCGCATACAACAGGGTGCCGAGCGAGACGGCGACCATCGTGACCAGGGCGAGCACCAGGTGCCGGACGTCGGTGTTCGTATTCACGATCACGTTCATGCCGTAGATGCTGGCGACCGCCGTCACCGGCAGGAGTACGACCGTGATCAGCGCCAGTCGCTCCATCGCCTGGTTCATCTTCGTGGCGGTGCGGGACTGGTAGAAGTCGAGGACGCCCTGGAGGAATCGCTCCTCCGCCTCGCACATGCCGAGCAGGATCTCGAACTGGTTGCGGGTCTCTTCGGCCAGCTCCTGCAGGTCGGCCGAGACGAAGCGGGGGAGCGCCGCCACCCGGGCGTAGAGCGTGCTGTTGAGCGACGCGACGGTGGCCACGGTCAGCACTTCGTGGCGGACCCGGAACATCTCTTCGAGCGCCTCTTCCGCTTTGGTCATGTCGCCCTCGAGCGCCCACCGCTCGAGGGCGCCGACTTTGCGGGCGATGTCCCGGACGTAGTCCTCCTGGCGGCGGGCCACCGATGAGACGATGGCGTGGGAGAGATGGGCCGGCGACGGCGGGGAGAACCGGCCGGCTTCCATGCGGACTAGCACCGCCGAGGTGTCCTGCAGGCCGCAATCGGGCGTGAGGCCTGGCGGGTAGGGCCCGTGGACCGTTACGAGGTAGCGGTTCGAGACCAGCTGGTCGAGCTCGACGAGGTGGGCCTGGCCGCCCTGCCCCGGCTCGGGGGAGTGGAGCACGAGGAGGACGTGGTCGGGATAGGCGTGGACCTTGCCGGTGGGATTGGCCTCCCGGCAGTCCCGCACCGCCAGCGGGTGGGCTCCGAAGACTTCGGCGAGCACGCCGGCCGCGCGCTCG
>JAICGL010000534.1 GCA_025923175.1 Acidimicrobiia bacterium | reverse complement strand
GTACTCGGATCGAACCTCGCCTACGGGCAGGGCAACGCCGCCGACCTGGCGATGGTGGGGTTGACCGGCCTCAAGGGCCTGAGCGTCGGCGCCTCCGGCGCCGCGCCCCTCTCCCGGTCGGAGTCGAAGACGGTAGTCGTCCCCGGTTCCGAGGGCGGGCGTCTCGGTCTCATGGGGGAGACGACCCAGGTGCTCGGTCCGGTGACCCTCCTGGCCGGTACGGCCAACGCCACGACCGTCGAGTTGAAGGGGCAGTGGGTGCTCCGGGTGACGGCCGACGGCAAGAACGGCTCGGTGTCCTACGGCCCGAACGGCATGACGGGCGACGAGACGCTCGTGATGGTCCGCAACGCCGCCGGAACCGTCGTGGCCCAGGCCACCGCTTCGCAGATGAGGTTGGCCGGCACGGTCGGGCTGCGACTCGACGTCGCCGGCCTCGGTGAGATCGTGGTCGGCGAACAGCCCCGGGCACGGGGCAAGGCGGGAGCGCCGGTGACGTCGGGCACGTCGGCCGCAGCCGCCGTCGATCTCGTGCGGGTCCGCCTCCTCGGCCAGGACGTCCGCATCGGCCACATGGAAGCAGCGGTAGCCGTTCCGCCTGCCGGCGTCACCTGCCCGGGCCTCGAGGTGTCGATGACGCCCCCGGCGGCGACGGTCGCGCCGGGCGCCGACTTCGGCGTGAAGGTCAAGGTCCGCAACCCCAACGAGGGCACCGTGTCGGGCCTCACGGTGGCCAGCCGCATGGCGGTCGACCCGGGTGTCGCCGTCGCCGGCGGTCCCCCGTCGAAGGACAACGTCGTGCCGCCCAACGGCGCCGGCTTCAAGCTCTCTACGCCGCTCGGCTCCGGTCAGTCGATCGAACTTCCCGGCCGAGTCCAGGTCGGGGCTGCCTCCGGCCCGGGCCGCATCCGGCTCGGCGCCTCGGCCAGCGGCCACTACGGCGACGGCCCGCTGGCCGTGCCGGCGAGCGGCGACATTGCAATTGACGGTCCACTCGTGACGCCGCCGGCCACACCGCCGGCGCCCCCTGGACCGAAGGTTTCTGTCGGGGGGAAGGGGACGGCGACGGCCGACGCCCCGACGGGAAGCGGGCGTAAGGCCCGCACTTCTGCCGGCGTCGCCGGAGCGGCGGGCTCGGCCGCCTCTGCCGCTCCGGTGACGCCGGCACCGATCACTGCTCCGGCCCCGCCCGCCGTCGCTCCGCCCGTCGTGGAGCCGACGCCGCCTGCGGCGCCCGAGCCCGTCCCGCCGCCCACGGCCGAGCCGGGCACAGTTCCGGGCCCGCCGACCGACGCCGAGCAGGCAACGAGGTTGCCGGCGACGGACGTCGACGACCGCCGCCGCTGGGGCTGGGGCGCCGCCGCCGCCATCTTCCTGATCGCAGTAGCCGCCGCCGGCGTCTCCCGCCTCCTCGGCTCCGGCGCCCGCCGCTAGTTTTTTCGAGGCCTGGGCAACGAAAACTGGCGTTCCTCACCGCGCTATGCCCGCGGTGAAGAACGCCGGTTGCCGCTCGGTCGGCCCGGCGTCCCAACTGGCGTTCCTCACCGCGCTATGGCCGCGGTGAAGAACGCCGGTTGACGGTGCGACCGGGGGTGGGGTCAGGGCGGCGGGTAGCCTCAGGGCTTATGGAACCGGTGACGCCTTCGGAGGGCTGGGGGGTCCTCCATCTCTTCTATTCGATCGACCGGGAACGAGCGGCCGCCGAACCGGGGAGTGCCAAGCGGGTGCTCGACGCCGTCGAGGCGCTGGAGCGTGACGGGCACCAGGCGCTCGTGTCGGCGGCGCTGGGCCACAAGGCCGACCTCGGCATCATGGCGCTGGGGCCCGACCTGGCCCGCCTCCAGGCCTTCCAGGTCGAAGTCGCCAGCGTCCCGGCGTTGCAGCCGGCGTCGTCGTTCGTGTCGCTGACCGAGCTGTCGGAGTACGCCAGCACCGAGGAGCAGGAGCGCGAACGCCTGTCGCAGCACGGCGAAGGGCTCGACGAAGCGGCGATCGAGGCCCGCCTCGAAGCCTGGCGCACCCGGATGGCCAAGTACCGCGAGGACAAGCTGCATCCGAACCTGCCGCTCAAGAAGCTCATCTGCTTCTATCCCATGGCGAAGCGCCGCAAGGGCAAGGTCAACTGGTACCAGCTGCCCTTCGAGGAGCGGCGCCAGCTGATGGGAGGCCACGCCCGGGTCGGCATGTCGTACTCCGGCCGGGTGCTGCAGTTGATCACCAGCGCCTTCGCCTTCGACGACTGGGAGTGGGGCGTCACGCTGCTGGCCGACGACCCGGTGGCGCTCAAGGAGATCCTCTACGAGATGCGCTTCGATGAGGTCTCGGCGGTGTATTCAGACTTCGGCCCGTTCATCGTCGGGCTGCTGGCCGAACCGGCCGAGGCACTCCGCCGGGCCGGGCTCACCTAACGAGAAAGAGGGATCGGGGGGCGCGATGTACGAGGTTCTGCTCTTCCTTCACGTCCTGTCGGTCATCGTCGGGCTCGGGCCGACCTTTGCCCTACCTGGCTTGCTGAAGCTGCGCGGCGACGCGCCCTCGCCCGTTGTGCTGCAGACCGAATACGTCATCAGCCGCTACGCCTCGATCGGCGTCGGCCTGGTCCTTCTCACCGGGATCGGGCTGGTCAGCGAGAGCCCTGTGGTGATCAACCGCTTCGGCGAGGCCCGCTGGCTCCACATCGCCATCACGCTGTTCCTGATCTACGCCGGTCTGGGGACGGGCTTCGCCGGGCCTCGCATGCGCAAGGCGGTCAAGGCCGCCCAGGCTGGCAACGGCGCCGAGGTCAAGCGCCTGCTCGACCCGCTCGACAAGGTCGTGGGCCCGGTCCTCGGCCTCCTGCTGGCGGCGATCCTCTACCTGATGCTGATCAAGCCGGACTTTTAGACCCGGCCGGGTTCGGGCGACAGCAAGGCCGGCGGCACGTCGCAGTGCCGCAGCCCGGCGCGCACGAGGGCGAACATCCGGATGTTGATCGGCGCACCGTCGGCGACCGGAGCACGGAACCCGCTGCCCTCACGGACGGCCTGGCGGCGGGCGGCGACGATCTGCTCCCAGTCGCCCAGCCACCGCTCGACGGGCTCGTCCTTGGCCAGAGCGTCGGGGCCCAACGCCCGTATCCGTCCGGTGAACTGCTCGACAGCCCGATTCTCGGCCTCGGCCCGGTCGACAGAAGCCCCTCCGGACGGGACGGCGGCCAGGTCGGCCCGCAGCTGCGTGCAGGAGGCATCCACGGTCCTGCGGACGGCCTTGTGGTCGATGGCCGTCGGGTCGTCCCGCCCGGC
>JAICGL010000533.1 GCA_025923175.1 Acidimicrobiia bacterium | reverse complement strand
GTCTACGGCTACGAGTGGTACGCCCGTCGGGGGCCGGTCGGCCCGATCGACGAGCTGGTCTGAGCGCTCAGCGGTCCCAGGAGACCGCTGAGCAATCCGGTTGTGCGGATCGCCGAGTCAGATTCGTCGCACGCAAGGACGCAGGACGAAGCAATAGCAGTGCCCTATAGGCGAGGACGAGGACGCCGCGAGCGGCGAATCTGGCCGGCGAGACGTGCGACCCGATTGCTCAGCGGTCTCCTAGCACCGGGCGGCCGCCGCGGAAGTCGAGCGACTCAATCCACAGCGAACGGGCGCCGCCGTGCTCGTAGCCGACCTTGGGTGGCGTCCAGGCGTGAAAGGCGAGGCGCCATCCGCCGTCGGCATCGGTGAACACCTCGGCACCTCCCGGCCCGGCCATGCCTTCCTCGGACGCCAGCCAGGGGGTGTCGTCGGTCTCGTTGTGGAAGGGGCCGAGCGGCCCCGAGCCCGTGGCGTAGCCGATGGCGTAGGTGTCGTTCTCCCACCAGCCTCCGCTGTAGAACAGGACGTACGCGCCGTCGCCGACCCGGGCCATGGACGGCGCCTCGACCAGCGGCTCTTCCCATTCGCAGTCGTAGCGGAGAAGCTCGGTGGGCTCACCGGCGAGAGCCAGCCCGTCGGGTCGCAGCGGCGCGCCCCACAGGCTCGACGGGCTGTCGACGGCGTTGTCGTCGCCCTTCCAGACGAGATAGGCGGCGCCGTCGGCGTCGACGAACGGGCTGGGGTCGATCGACCCGGCGTGGTCCTCCTGGAAGATGAACGGCTCCGCAGACCGGTCCACGAAGGGCCCGGCCGGATCGGACGCTGTGGCCACGGAGATGGCCTGGCGTCCCGACGCCTCGTAGCGGACGACGTAGTACATCACGAACGTGTCATCTCGCCGCAGTACCGCCGGCGCCCAGGTGTGACCCCAGCCCGCCCAGGACGGCAGTTCGGGGAGGGCATCGCCGCGGTGCTCCCAGCCGGCGAGGTCGGCCGACTCCATCACCTGGATGTTGATGTCGCCGGTCTGGGTGCCATAGGCGAAGTGACGGTCGCCGACCACCAGCACGAACGGATCCGGGAAATCCCCGTCGTAGACCGGCGAGCCCGACCGGTCTTTGGAGCGCAGCACGACGCCTAGCATCCCCCGAATGACCACCCCCCTACACGTACGCGGTGTCCTCCTGCCCAACGAGGAGCAACGCGACCTCTGGATCGTCGACGGGCACCTCACCTTCGAGCCCGTGCCGGGCGCCGAGACCATCGCCGCCGGTGGCTGGGTGATTCCCGGGCTCGTCGACGCCCACTGCCACATCGGCCTGGGCCCGCATGGCCCGGTGCACGACCCGGCCGAGCTCCACGACCAGGCCCGGGCCGATGCCGCCGCCGGCGCGCTGCTCGTGCGCGACGCCGGTTCCCCAGCCGACACCCGCTTCCTCGACGACGAGGACGACGCCCCCCGGCTCATCCGCTGCGGGAAGCACATCGCCCGGCCGAAGCGATACTCCCCCAACACGGCACTGGAAATCGAGCCGCCCGAACTCGCCGAGGTCGTCTTCAGAGAGGCGAGCGGCGGCGGCCCGGCCGCGGTCGGCGGGGACACTCCATGTGGCGAAGCGCACCCCTGGGTCAAGCTCGTCGGCGACTGGATCGACCGCGGCGAAGGTGACATGACGCCGCTCTGGCCCGCCGACGCGCTGCGGGAAGCGGTCGGCCGGGCCCACGCCGCCGGCGCCCGTGTGGCCGTCCACGTCTTCGGGGAAGAGGCCCTGCCCGACCTCATCGACGCCGGCGTCGACTCCATCGAGCACGGCACCGGGCTCACCGAGGACCTCGTCGCCCGCCTGGCCGACAGCGGCGCCGCCCTCGTGCCGACGCTCATCAATCTCGACAACTTCCCGGACATCGCAGAGTCGGCCAGGGCCAAATACCCGGTCTACGCCGAGCGCATGGTCCGGCTCCACGGCACCGCCCGGGCCCGGATCCGGGCGGCGTATGAGGCCGGCGTCCCGATCTACTGCGGGACGGATGCCGGCGGCGGCATCGCCCACGGCCGGGTGGTCGACGAGATCCTGGCCCTCCACGAGACCGGTCTCCCGGCGGAAGCGGCGCTGGGCGCCGGGTCGTGGGCCGCCCGCGACTGGCTCGGCCAACCCACACTCGTTGAGGGCGCTCCCGCCGACCTCCTGGTCTGCGATACCGATCCGCGGGCCGACCTGGCCGCGCTGCACTCACCCCTCCGCATCGTGCTGCGCGGCCGGATCCTGCCCGGCTAACGGCGTTCGATCGCTACGACGGGACTCAGCCGCAGCTGGTGACCCGGACGTGGAGCATCGTGCCCCGCTGGTCCATCGTCGCCGCAAAGCGGATCAGCGACGGCGATTGCCCCTGGCGGGTGAACTTCACCGTGACCCGGGGCCCGGAGGGCGTGGCCACCTGCTCGGTCCAGCCGTCGTTGGCGGTCGCACCGGCGATGCGGAGCTCCGTGTCCGAGAGGCGCTCGACGTCGACGCTGCCAGCCTCGCCGGCTTCGTGCGTCTGGGCCGTGTCACCCATCTGCGGCGCGGGTCCCTTGTTGGTCTCCGGCTGGTCGCACATGCTCGACGACCGCTGGCCGCCACCGGAACCGGAGCCGGAACCCGACCCGGTGCCCGAGTCCGATCCGTTGCCGGACCCCGAGTCGTTGCCGCTCGAACCGTTCTTGTCGCCGCTCTCCGCCGACGGGTCGTCGCCGGGATCGCCGGAGTCGGCCGAGGTTCCGGGGTCGGTCGAGCTTCCTGAGCTCGCGACCGTGGTGGTCGTGGCCTTGTTCGGGGGCGAGTTCTTCTCGGGCGCTTTCGAATCAGCCGCCAGGACCGGCGACATCGCCACCAGTCCGACAATGCCCGCGGCCAACGGGACGAGGAATCGACGGTGCATGGCCGCCTCCTTGCACTTGTCCAACTTTGCTAACAATTGTCCAGAATAACCCCTCCAGAAACTTGCATAGCTTCTTTCACGCCTTTCGGTGCCGGGACCGGGCCGGACAGCGCGGTACTTTCGGTGCGAGCGCCGAATCCGAATCTGGCCGGAGGGGGTTCGGGTGGCGCGGCCAAAGAGAGGATGAGGTGCGAGAGTGGCCGACCCGAGCGTCGTACTGAGCGAGCGCTTCGCCGGCGCCCTCGCTTCGCTCGACGAGGCGCTCCGGGGCGCCGACCCGGTCGTCCGCCGCTCGGACCGGGCCGACTACCAGGTCAACGGCTCGATGGCCTTGACTAAGCGGACGGGGCGACCTCCCCG
>JAICGL010000532.1 GCA_025923175.1 Acidimicrobiia bacterium | reverse complement strand
TATCCACCGTCGAGGCCAACGGCCGATGCACGTCGCCGCGACGGTCACGGGCATCTCTGCTTGTGGCACCAGGCCGGCGTTCCGGGACACGGTGCCGGCGGGGCAGCGCCGCCGTTATGGGATGCGCAGCACTCGTTGCGGACCACTTCCTCACGCACACCGCAGGCCCATCCGCCCACCCGAATAGGGATGGGTCGTTGGGCATGTCACCGAACACGACGGTAGCTTCCGCGTCGTGGACACCGCACGCTGCAAGTGGCCGTGCGGCCCAATCACATATGCGTCGTTCGCCAAAATCGCGCCACACTGGTCCCGTGGGTCCCACGCCGCGCCGATGGGATGAGGAGTTCCGCTCCCTCTCGGGCAGCACCGAACACCAGGGGGCGTCGGATTGGGAGCGGCTGGCGGTAGCCGCCCACATGATTGGCGAGGATGACAGCAGCGCGGCGGCATGGGAGGCGGCGCACCACCGGTACCTGGAGGCCGGCGACGGGCCGGAGGCCGCACGGTGCTCGTTCTGGCTGGCGTTCGGTCTAATGATGCGCGGCCACATGGCCCAGGCCAACGGCTGGCTGCGCCGAACGCAGACGATCGTCGAGGACGGCGCCGTCGACTGCACCGCCGCCGGCTACCTCCTGATACCCGCAGTGCTGGGTGAGCTGGGAGCGGGAAACCCCTCCTCGGCTCGCGACATGGCGGTCGAGGCCTTCTCCATAGGCGCCAGGCTGGGCGACCCGGACCTGCGCGCCTTCGGCACCCTGGGCCACGGCCAGGCCCTGCTCGCCCTCGGCCAGGTCGACGGCGGCACGGCCAAGCTCGACGAGGTCATGGTCGCGGTCACGGCGGGCGAGGTCGGGCCGATCTTGTCGGGGATCGTTTACTGCGCCGTCATCCTCGAGTGCGTGCACCTGCTCGACCTGGCTCGGGCCGCCGAGTGGACCGCCGCCCTCAGCGCGTGGTGTGACAGCCAGCCCGACCTCGTCCCCTACCGGGGCCAGTGCCTCGTCCACCGGGCCCAGCTGCAGCAGGCGGCTGGCGACTGGCCGGAGGCGGCGGCGACCGCTGACGCCACCTGCCGGCGGCTCGCCGATCCGCCACATCCTGCCCTCGGACTGGCCCACTACCAGCAGGGCGAGCTCCACCGCCTGCGGGGCGCCTTCGACGAGGCCGAGGCCTGCTTCCGGCGGGCGAACCAAGCCGGCTACCAGCCGGTCCCCGGCCTGGCCCTCCTCGGGCTCGCCCGGGGCGACGCTGGGACTGCGGCGACAACCATCCGGCGGGCGCTGCACGAGCGGAGCGCGGTCCACAAACGAACGGCCTTGCTGGCCGCGGCGGTGGACATCTTCCGTGCGACCGCCGACGCCGCCGCCGCCCGCAATGCGGCCGACGAATTGGTCGTCATCGCCACCGGCTCGACGTCGCCGGTCTTGAAGGCCTTCTCCGACCACGCCGTCGGCACGGTGCTGCTGGCCGAGGGCGATCCCCCGGCTGCGCTGCGACACCTGCGCGCCGCCGCCGGCACCTGGCGCGACGTCCGCATGCCCTACGAGGCGGCCCGCACGTCGGTGATGATCGCCCTCTGCTGCGCCGCCCTGGGGGACCGCACTTCGGCGTCGCTGGAGCTCGACACGGCCCGGGAAGCCTTCACCCGGTTGGGCGCCCACCCCGACGTCGCCAAGGTCGAGTCTCTCGCCGCCGCGGTGCAGGACCGGCACTCGAATCCGCTGTCACCGAGAGAGCGGGAGGTTCTCGCCCACGTGGCCTCGGGCAAGACGAACCGGGAGATCGCCGCCGCCCTCGTCATCAGCGAGCACACCGTGGGCCGGCATCTGGATAACGTCTTCGCCAAGCTCGGTGTCGGCAGCCGGGCGGCGGCCATCGCCTACGCCATGGAGCACCGTCTGCTCTGACGAATGGGCCGTTCGCCCCATCCCGTCGGCGTTGCAAATGGGGCGATCGGACGATGTGCGGCGGCGGGGTGTCTTCGTAGGGTCAGCGCAAGACCGTCACCCGATTGAGTTCCGGCCCAGCCCCCTACCGAGAAGGAGACCTGTCATGACGACGCCGTCCTACCGCGACTTCACCGGCACTGCGGCCGAGACGTACCAGCGCCACTTTGTGCCCGCCATCGCCATACCCGTGTCCGCCGGGCTCCTCGAGATCGCCCGGCTGCAACCGGGCGAGCGGGTGCTCGACGTGGCCTGCGGCACCGGCCTGGTAACCCGCCTGGCCGCCGAGCAGGTGGGGCCGACAGGGTCTGTCACCGGGATCGACGTCGCCCCCGACATGATCGACGTGGCGAAGGCCACTGAGGGGCCGGCGGGGGCCCACATCGAATGGCACGTCGCCGACGCCGCCTCCCTGCCTCTCCCCGACGCCTCCTACGACGTCGTGCTGTGCCAGATGGGGCTCATGTTCATGGAGGACCGCACCGCCGCCCTGGCCGAGATGCGTCGGGTGCTGGCCCCCGGCGGTCGGATTGCCTTGAATACCCCCGGAAAGATCCAGCCCGTGTTCGAGGTGATGGAAGAGGCGATCGTCGGACATATCAGCCCGGAGCTGGGCGGCTTCGTCCGCGCCGTCTTCTCGATCCACGACCCCGACACCCTCGCCTCACTGCTCCGGGCAGCAGGGTTCGAGGACGTCACCGCCGAGGAATACCGGGCCAGGCTGCGCCTACCCTCTCCGGTCGAGTTCCTGTGGCAGTACATCAACCTCACGCCGATGGGCCCCTTCGTCGCCCAGGCCCCGGAGGAGGCCCAGGCCGCCATGGAGCGCCAGGCCGTCGAGGGCTGGCAGCCATACACCGTCGACGGGACGCTCCGAGTGGAGCATCCGATGGTCGTCGCCGCCGGCCGGCGGTGACAGCTGTCGTCTCACTTGTTGTCCTGGAACACGTTTACTCGCGGGTCACCACTCCACCTGCCGTCCTGCTTGCGGAGCCGGACGGTAAGCCGAAGGTGTGGGCGGGCTTCGTCAACCCTGGCTGATCAGTGGCTGTCGCGCCGGTCTGCGTGCGAGGGGACCGCTCTGGCCGGCATTCAAAGCACCGCAGTTTGTCCGTGGAGAGACTGGCGCCGCTTCGCCGCAGTGCCACCCGTGCCTCACTCCCGGCGTTTGGTGGCATACGGATCGCGAGGTGCTCTCGCGGTTAGGAGCTAGGCCGCTTCACCGTGTTCCGGGCTCGACCGTGAGAGTGACGGCGGCCGTGTCGAGCACCGCCGGGGTCCCGAGCGGCACGGTCATGGCTCTCGGTCCGTGACCGATCGGAAGCCCGCCGAGGATGGG
>JAICGL010000531.1 GCA_025923175.1 Acidimicrobiia bacterium | reverse complement strand
GTCGACACGTCGACGCCGGCTTCCTTGAGCAGCTTGACGACGCCTTCCCACAGGCCCTTGCCGTACTCGGTGTTGTCGTTGATCAGCGCAACCTTCTTGGGCTTGATGACCTTGGTGACGTACTCGGTCACGCCCTTGGCCTGCACGTCGTCGTCGGGGATGATCCGGTGGAAGACCTTGCTGTCGGGCACCACCGTGGGCAGCGCGACGTTGGTCGCCGAGGCGCTCACCATCACCAGACCGGCAGCGCTGAGGTCGGGGATCACGGCCTTGGTCTCACCCGAGAACGCCGGGCCGACGATGCCGAGGATCGAGTTGTCAGGGACGTACCTGTCCTTCTGGGTCGGCGCCTGTGCCGGGTCGCCCTGGGTGTCGAACTCCTTGAGCTGGTAGGTGTACTTCGTGCTCTTCTTGTTCCACTCGTCGATGGCGACCTTGACGCCGTCGCGGATGTTCACGCCGAGGTTGGCGTTGTCGCCGGTCAGCGGCCCGACCATGCCGATGCCGATGGTCTTCTTGCCGTCGGTGGTGCCGCCTTCCGACGACGTCTTGTCGTCGTCGCCACACGCACCCAGCACCACGAGAGAGACGAGGAGGGCGATTCCGAGGTTGAACGAACGCTGACGACCCCGACGCATCGCAGGTCTCCTTCCGTCGGTGACGAGTCTCAGAAGCTTATGCCCAGGTGGCAGCATGTACCCGTGATGCTCTCGGACAAGATCGCCCACCTTCGGGCCGATCTGGGCGGTTTGGGCCAGGCAGTTATTGCCTGTTCTGGGGGGGTCGACTCGTGCCTCCTCGCCGTCATCGCCCACCAGGAGCTCGGACCGTCCGCCCTGGTGGTGACCGCGGTATCGCCGGCCGTGCCGGCCGAGGAGGTCGCCCAGGTCGAAGCGCTGGCCGCCGAGTTCGGCTTCCGGTGGATGGCGGTGCAGACCGCGGAGCTGGCCCGGCCCGGCTACGTCGCCAATGCCGGCGACCGCTGCTACTACTGCCGCAGCGAGCTGTTCGACGTGCTGGCCCCCGTCGCCGCCGCCGAGGGCGCCGCAGCCGGTCGCGAGGCCGTGGCCATCGCCGTGGGGACGATTGTCGACGACCTCGCCGACCATCGGCCGGGCCAGCAGGCCGCCGCCGAACGAGGCGTCCGGACGCCGCTGGCCGACGCCGGCTTCACGAAGGACGACGTCCGGGCCGCGGCCCGCCAGCTCGGCCTCTCCGTGTGGGACAAGCCCGCCGCCGCCTGCCTCGCCTCCCGCATCCCCTACGGCACTCCCGTCACGCTCGGGACCCTCGACCGGGTCGGCCGGGCGGAGGCGGCCGTACGGGCCCTGGGCTTCGCCGATCTGCGGGTGCGGCACTACGGCGACCTCGCCCGCCTCGAGGTGCCCCTGGCCGACCTGCCCCGGGTCCTCGAGCGACGGGACGAGGTTGTGGCCGCCCTGCGAGCCGCCGGGTACCTCTATGCGACGGTCGACCTGGAGGGGCTACGGTCGGGCAACCTCAACGCGGCTCTGGGGAGATGACATGAGCAGATCTCGCCTCCACCTTTCCTTTCCCGAGCTGCTCGTCGAGCGGCCGATCATCTACGAGGCCGCCAACCGGTTCGGGGTCGTGCCCAACATCCGGCGAGCCAACGTGGAGACTCATTCGGGCTGGGTGATCCTGGAGCTGACCGGCGAGCAGAAGGACATCGACGACGCCGTGTCCTGGTTCTCGGAAGTCGGGGTGGTCGTCAACCGCATGGAGGGCGACGTCCTCGAAAGCTAGGCCTCTGTGCGCAAGTGGATCATCCTCGTCTTCCCCACGGTCATCCTCCTCGCCCTGATCGTCGCCGATCAGTCGGCGAAGGGCTGGGCTGAGTCGAAGCTGGCCGAACGCGCCGCCGCCTACTACCCGCCCGGCTCGGGCTCGTCGGCCTCCATCCGCTCCTTCCCGTTCATTCCCCGGCTCCTCTTCACCGGAGGCGTCCCCCGCGTCACCGTCAACCTCGACGACCTGCGCGTCCAGCAGGTGCTCGTGCGGCAGCTGTCGATCCAGGTCTCCGACGTGAGGATCGACCGGGACGAGGTCTTCCGGGGCCGGGTCCACGTCCGAGACGTCGGCCAGGGAACGATCACGGTCACGCTGGACGGGCCGGCGCTGGCCAAGGCGATCGGTGCCGACGTGCGCTTCACCTCGGCCGGCGACGTCGAGGTGCACGAGCGGATCCAAGGCGTCAACGTGAAAGCCACGGGCAAGCTGACCGTCAAGGGCAACAACATCACGGTGACCCCGACCTCCGTCGAGGGCCGGTCGGTTCCCGCCAGCCGCTTCGCCCTCAACTACCGGATCCCCGGGGCCGAACTCCTGCCGTGCGATGCGGCCGAAGCGATGGTGTCCAAAGACACCGTCGTCCTGTCCTGCAATGTGGTCGACATCCCCGCCGCGCTCGTTCAGATCGCCCAGTCCCGCAAGTGAGGCCCGACCCCAGTTGCCCGAACCTGCGTTCCTGGGTCGCGGACGTCCGCGACCAATGAACGCCGAAGAAGGCGCCGACCGGCCCCCGGCTCCCAAGGTTCCGGTCCTCGACGAGAGCACTGCGCGTCAGCGGCTCGAGGAAGCGTCGGCGGCGCTCGTTGCGGGGCTCGAGGCGGCGTTGCCGGATTGGGCCGCCCGCTCGGCCGACGACCTTCTCACCGCGTGGGGCGGGGTGGAGGCCGGCAGGAGGCGGGAGGTCGTGGCCGACGCTCGGGAGGCGGGGGAGCGGGCCGCCCGGCGGGTGGCGGACGAGCTGCGTGACCTCCTGGCGCTCGACCCGGCCGAGCAGCGGGCCACGCCGCTCGAGATCATCCGCGGCGCCGTGACGGAGCCCACCGCCGTGCTCGCCGCCGCCGGGCTGCCCGATGTGGTGCGGGACCCGTTCGAGGAGCGGGCCTGGCCCGACGACCGCTTCGGGCTCGTCCCTCGCACCCTGCGGGATCTCGACTCCGACCTGGCCGCCATCCATTTCGCGTGGGGGGTAGCGAAGGCGGCGGTGCTGCGGGCCCGGACCAGTCGGTCGGAACCGCCGGAGCCACCCCGGTAATGTCGGGGTCCATGGCCGACCTCCCCGCCGACCAAGCCGGCGAGACCTACTCCGGCAAGTCGGGCGGCGAACCCTTCCTGGTCTCGCCCAGCGACCTCTTGCGCTGGGCAGAGTCCCTGGCCGGTATCGCCCGTACCGGGCTCGGTTTCACCGAGAACCTCTACGAAAAGGAGCGCTTCGAGGAGGTCCTGAAGGTCGCCGCCGACATCCGCTACCACGCCCTCGAAGAGGTCGAGGC
>JAICGL010000530.1 GCA_025923175.1 Acidimicrobiia bacterium | reverse complement strand
GGACGTTGAAGGCCGTCACCACAGCCTCCACTGTCTCGGTGCCGGACTTGTTCCGGACGAAGTGCGGCCACCTGGCGCTGGCAGCGTCGTCTTCGAAGTAGGCCGCCCCCGTCGGAAGATCCACCCCAGTGCACGGAGGCTGGTCGAGCCCATAGGTGGTCAAGGTGCCCGACTTGACCAGGACGACGACGGCGCCCGGATGACGATGCCAGCCCGAGGTGGCGCCCGGCGCCATGGTGAACGTGAACATCACCGTCTCGGTTCCCGCGTCGAACCTGATCGTTCCCCCGTCTGCATGCTTCCCACGGGCCAGATCGGCTCGGTGTATATCGCCATGCCCTGGTGACGCCAGAGCCATCGTCGGCGATCCGAGTAGCACGATCGCCACAACCGCGATGAGCTGCTTCACGGCTCCCCCCTCTTGCGCCTCGACCCACAGTCTCGTCCTCGCCCAGAAGAAAGGAAAGCGCTGGCCAACTCAGTGGGCAGCAGATGCCATCGGAGTAATTCAGACAGTTGGCGATCCTGGAGCACCGGCGACGGTCTCTCGGGTTGGAACCCGAGACAGCACGTACCAGGCGCCGATGGCGACGAGAGCGAGGATGACACCCGACAGCGCCGGGTGACCGACGGCCAGGGCGCTGCCCCCGCCGAAGAGGACCATTGTCCCCACCGCCCAGGCCTTGGCCCGACGGGGCATGCCGAGGCCCGCCCGGTGGTCGCGGACCATCGGGCCGACCTTGGGCAGGTTGAGCACCCACTGCTCGAAGCGTGGGCTGGAGCGGCTGAAGCACCACGCGGCGATGATGAAGAAGACCGTGGTCGGCAGGCCCGGCACGACGATGCCGACGCCGCCGACGGCCACGGCGAGCCAGCCGGCGAGGAACCAGATCCAGCGCACGTCAGCTCGCCAGATCGGCGATGTCGATGACCGCCTGGACCGCCAGGAGAACGAGGATCGCCCCTCCGACGACCGTGTAGCGCCATCGCCAGCGGTGATCGGAGGCGAAGAAGCGCCGGATCGACGCCACGATGGCCACCATCGACACGGTGCCCACCGTGAGGCCGAGGACCGGCCCGACCCCGCCGGCGAAACCGACAATTGGCCCCAGGATCGGGAGAACGATGTAGGTGAGGAGACACCGGGCTGCCGAGATCCACACCGAACGGCTGAACGCCTGCTGAGCGGCTGCCCGTGAGCCGCGCGGAGAGTCCTGCGGGAGCCGCAGAAGACGCCGCATGGCGCAGTCGGCGTCGGAGCGAGGCGGAGGCCCAGGGTCTCGGGCGACGACGGAATCCACACCGCAAAACTACCGGGTGATACGTCATCGGCGGCCGCGTGAGCCGTCCACATCCTGAAGAAGGTCGGTCTGCGCGCGCGGCCGCGGTGCCAGAATGGAGGCACCCGACGGCGCGGCCCCCCATCCGTGGTCGCCGAGGGAGAGCTCTGATGGATACAGCTATTGCAGGGACACCCCGCACCCCGGGGCACGACGTCGACACCGATGCTCAGCAGGAGAGCAGCGAAGCGGACCACGGCCGTTGGGCGCGCCACCTCGACAACCGCCGCCGCTTCCGCCGCCGCCTCGCCATCGGGCTCGCCGCCGCCGGCGCGATCGCCATCATCGTCGGGCTCAGCTGGCAGCCCGGGAAAGACGGCACCCCCAAGCCCGAGCCGGTGACGGTTAACGGCGTCACCGAGAACACCGCCAAGGAACCGACGAACAACCCCGGCGGCGTGGGCGACAACCCTGACAAGACCGGCCTCCCGGGGGTCAAGGCTCCGGGCGGGAAGGTGCGGACGGGCACCAGGGAAGAGGGATGCTTCGCGAACATGCGGGAGTACCTCGACGCCTGGGACCGCACCGAGCAGGAGCCGGACCCCTGCTTCCTGCCCCAGGAGCCGGCCGACCAGCAGCAGCCCGACGGCGTCGTGCGGAGCTACAACGGCGAGAAGTTCTAGCTATTTCCGCCCGATATGGGCGGTTGGCATTGCCGCATCTCCGCCACGCTGGGCGGGTACCTTCGGTATATGGCAAGACATGGTCGTGTCCGGAGCGCCGGCTGGGGAGTGATGGCCGCCCTCGCTGCGGTCAGCGGGCTGGCCGGTTGCGGTCGCGACGAACCGAAGACGACCACGGCTGCGACAGGCACTGCTGCCACCACTCCGGCGGAGCCGGCGTCGACGACGGCGTCCAGCGCCGCCTGCACCTTCTCCGGCGCCTCCGAAGCGGCCAACGGCGGCGGCGACGCCCCGACCCGTCTCCTCACCGACGTCCGGGTCGGTGCCCACGGCTGCTATGACCGGGTGACGTTCGAGCTGAAGCCGCAGACGGGCGAGGCCGACGGGCCGGTTGCCTGGAAGGCCTCTTACGAGCCGGCCCCGATCACCGAAGACGGCTCCGGCCGCCCCGTCCAGGTCAAGGGCACCGCCTTTCTCGTGGTGACGATGAGCGCGACCGGCGCCGACCTCAGCCAGGAAGCGGCACCTGCTACCTACACCGGCCCGGCGTCGATCGAGGCGGCCGACGCCACCCGCATCCAGCAGGTCCGCCGGACGGGTGACTTCGAGGGTGTCCTGACCTGGGTGATCGGCCTCGACAAGAAGCGCCCGTTCCACGTCAGCACCCAGGGCTCCCCGGCCCGGGTCATCATCGACGTCGGCGATTAGGCGCTTCAACCCCGGGAGGCGCCGGGCTCGGCCTCGCCTTGGCCGCGCCGGTACGACCAGAGGTGGTCGACGACGGTAAAGCCCTCGGCCAGGTACAGCGCGAGCGCCGGCCGCCGGTCCCTGGCCGTGGGGTCGTCGTGGTCGACGAACAGCGCAACCTCGGCCACCCCCTCTTCGGCCAACACCGACCGGGCCGCCCGCAGCAGCTGGCGGCCGAGCCCCCGGCGGCGGTAGCCCGGCTCGATCTCCAGCCACCAGATGACCCCCACCCCGGGTGCCGGGAGGCTCAACTCGGCGCCACCCGCCGGCTGCCCGTCGACGTCGAGCTCCACCCGCAGCTCGGCGCCGTGACCCCGGCGGTGGTACGGCATGTCGGGGGCCTGGGCCCTCGCCGGGCCTGTCAGGTAGAGCCACCGGTCCTCGCCGGTGAAACCCCGGGCGAGGAGCGCCTCATGGGTGGCGGGACGATGTTGCCGGGGGAGGCCTTCCAGGCCGACCGAGAGCTCCGTGGCAGACCAGAAGGCGAAGAGCGGGTCGCTCCTGCGCACCCCGCGCAGGAGCGGCCAGAGCGCCGCCTCGACCAGGCCGGGATCCTCACCGGCGTGGAGCCAGAGCAGGTAGCGGTCGCCGTTGCGCCGCCGT
>JAICGL010000529.1 GCA_025923175.1 Acidimicrobiia bacterium | reverse complement strand
CTGAGGCCGCCGAACGCCGTCGGTCGAGGCACAAAGACCTGGGAATTGACACTGAACGCCTGAGGTGCGGGAATGGGGCGCACCATGCGGCCTCCGCCTTCGTTCACGCGCCCGCTCGCACTTGCCCTGGCCGTCTCGGCGGGATGGCTCCTGGTCGTGGCCGTGATCGCCACCGCCGCCGGCGACCTGGAGGGCATCGCCGTCCTGGCGGCGGTGGGCGCCGCGATGGCCGCCGCCTGCGGCGTGGCCACCTGGCGTTCGGCCCGGCGCGTCGAGCTCTGGCTCGGCGAACAGCTTCACGGCACCGCCCGTGCCCTCGACCGCTCCCAGCAGGCCTTCCGGCAGGCCATCACCAGGCTCGCCGAGACGCTGTCCGCCACCCACGACCGGGAGAAGATTCTGGAGGCCGTGTCGGAGACGGCCCAGCTCGGTGTCGGCGCCCAGCGGGGCATCTTCTTCGAGTACGTCCCGGGCCGGAAGGCGCTCGTCGCCCGGTCGGGCGTCGGCCCCGAGGCGCCCGAGCTGAGCCTCCCGTTGGGGACGGGCCTGGCAGGCAAGGCGGCCGCCGACAAGGCCTCGGTCGTCTACCCCGGGGCTGGCTCGCCGGGGGCACCCGTCTTCCCCGAACCCGAGGTCGCGACGGCCATGGCCGTCCCCTTCACCAGCCGGGGCCAGTTCCTCGGCGTGGTCGCCGTGTACGGACACACCACCGGCGGCAGCTTCGGGCAGGACGACCTGGAGACACTCACCGCCCTGGTGGCCCAGGCGGGCACCGCCGTCGACAACGTCTCGCTCCACGAGGAGGCCCAGCGGCTGTCGATCACCGACGGCCTCACCGGTCTGTGGAACCGGCGCCAACTCGACCTGCGCTGCCAGGAGGAGCTGGAGCGGGCCGTCCGCTTCGGCCGGCCGGTGGGCGTCGTCTTCTGCGACGTCGACCTCTTCAAGGACGTGAACACGGAGTGGCAGCACCTCGGCGGCGACGCCGTCCTCGTGGAGGTGGCCAACCGGCTCTCCGCCGCCACCCGCGAGATCGACGTCGTCGCCCGGTACGGCGGGGAGGAGTTCGTCCTGTTGCTGCCGGAAACCGACCTCGTGGGGTCGCGGACTCTGGCCGAGAAGGTCCGGACGGCGATGTGCGACGAGCCGGTGGAGCACAACGGCAAGACCCGCACGGTCACCCTGTCGCTGGGCGTTGCCGCCTATCCCCACAGCGGGACTAGCGTCCGGACATTGCTGGCCGCCGCCCAGGAAGCCCTCAAGCGGGCCAAGGAGAACGGCCGCAACCGGATCGAAGAAGCCAAACCGATGATGCGGAGCACCGGCTGATGACGAAGGTGAGAAAGGCAGTGATCCCGGCGGCGGGGCTCGGGACGAGGTTCCTCCCGGCCACCAAGAGCCAGCCGAAGGAGATGGTGCCGGTCATCGACAAACCCACCATCCAGTACGTGGTGGAGGAAGCCGTCGGCGCCGGCATCACCGACATCCTCGTCATCACCGGCCGGGGCAAGCGGGCCATCGAGGACCACTTCGACCGCAACTTCGAGCTCGAGTTCTACCTGGAGCAAGGCAAGAAGGACGAGGAACTCGAGCAGGTGCAGGCCATCTCAGAGATGGCCGACATCCACTACATCCGCCAGCGCGACCCGCTGGGCCTCGGTCATGCCGTCTCGGTCGCTCGACAGCACGTCGGGTCGGAGCCCTTCGCCGTCCTCCTCGGCGACGACATCATGGTCGACGACTCGAAGCTGCTCCGGTCGATGCTCGACGTCTACGAGCGCTACGGCCGGTCGGTGGTGGCCGTCCTCGAAGTCGCCCGGGAGGACATCAAGAACTACGGCTGCGTGACCCCGGAGGTGATGGAGGAGAACCTCGTCCGGGTGCGGTCGATCGTGGAGAAGCCCAAGCCGGAGGAGGCCCCGTCGAACCTGGCCGTCATCGGCCGCTATGTGTTCACGCCGGAGATCTTCGACGCCCTCGACCGGATCACACCCGGCGCAGGCGGCGAGTTGCAGCTGACCGACGCCATGAGCCTGCTGCTCGAGACGCAGACGGTGTTCGGCTACTCCTTCGAGACCGGCCGCTACGACATCGGCAAGAAGATCGACTTCCTCCGGGCCACCGTGGAGCTAGCCCTCGACCGGCCGGACCTGGGCGACGAGTTCAAGGCCTTCCTGGCCGACCTCGTCCAGCGGCGGAAGATCGTCTGACCAGACGCGCTAGCGGTTCCTACGCCGGACTGCTGGGGCTCGCTACCGCAGCCGGCGTCTTTTCGAGGAGGCCGGGGCATTCGTCGCCGGTGATCATCTGGCCGGTCTGGAACATCACACCCGAGGGGTACTTGTCGGAGTCGTAGAACAGCGTGTGGCCCGACGTGCCCACGAAGGTGATCTTGAACCGGACAGCGATCTGGTGACCGGCCTTCACGGTGTGGGGCATGGACACCGCCATCGGCACCTTCGTCTCCACCGGTTTGGTGGTCGAGGCCTCTACCGCCACACCCTCGGGGCTCTGCCCGATGATGGTCTCGGTACCGGCGGGGTCGCGGTCGACCAGCTCGCCCGACAGGAGCCCACGCGCCGCTTCGCCCGGGCCCTGGATGAAGGCCCGCAGCTCGCTGGCGCCGCCGATCGTCACGGGCGCGGTCAGCGGGGCGGTGGCGAACTCCGGCGACTTGGTCCGGCTGGTCGCCTGGCCGAAGGTGGCCGCCAGCCGCCGCTCGGGGGTGCGGGTCCCCAGCGAACCGTCGGGCAGCGGGCCGACGTAGGTGTACTCGGGGTCGGCCGGGAAGGCCGGCCCGGAAGCTTCGTCGTCCTGGAAGCGGTACTCGGCAACGCCGACCGGGGCGAACCGCGGCACCGACTTGCACGGCTTCGCCTGCGCGCCGAACACCGAGATCAACGTGGTGATGAACCGCTTCTGGAGCAGATCGTCGACCTGGCCGGTGTCCATGGGCGGGACGAGCGAACCGACGACGCCGACGTCGGCGGTCCACGTGCCGAACGCGAGCTCGGAGAAGCGCTGGGCGGCCTTGGTCTCGTCGCCGTCGAGCTTGCGCAGGTCGAGGTCGAGCGTGGTCGTCCCCGAAGCGGACGAGGCCGTGGCCGTCCCGACCTCCTTGCCGGCGGCGTCCTTGACGGTGATCTCATAGGCCGTCACGCCGACGAAGGGCAGGGATCCGCCGTTGGCGATGACCTTGACCCGCTCGCTGCCGGGAGCGACCTCGATCGGATGGCTGAGCGTGCCGGCCCCGAGCGGCGCCCGCTCGGTGTAGCCGTAGCTGCGGGTCGGGTGGGCCAGGGTGTCGAGCACCTGCTGGTCACG
>JAICGL010000528.1 GCA_025923175.1 Acidimicrobiia bacterium | reverse complement strand
GTTCGCCATCGGCGCGGCGATGGTCGAGAACTCGCTCGGCGGCGCGGCTCTCGTGCTGCTGCTCGTCGCTGTCGGCCCGCTCGTCGAAGAGATCGTCAAAGGCGCCGGTGCCCTCTTCCTCGCTGAAGAGCGGCCGTGGCTGGTCCCCGCCGCCTGGACGCTGCCGGTCGTCACCTGCCTGTCCGGTCTGGTGTTCGCTTCGATCGAGAACTGGTGGTACCTCACAGTCCTGATCGACGACCCGTCGCGCCAGATCGTCCAGTGGCGCTGGATCTTCGGGCCGCTCATCCACGGGGTCGGCTCCCTCATCGTCGGCTTCGGCGCCGCCCGCCTGTGGCGCCAGGCCATGACCACCGGCCGCCCCGCCGCATTCGACGTCGCCCAGCCCTTCATCGTGACCGCCGCCGTCTTTCACGGCCTCTACAACGGGCTCGCCCTGCTCCTCACCGTGGCGGGCGTCTTCCCGGACGCACCGTAACCGGGATCCCCCCCAGTCGCCTCGTCGTCGGGTTTTGTGGCGTCAGCGCCGGGCGGGGAGGGTGGAGCGCAGGGCCATCAGGTGGGCGTCGACTTCGCCGATGCGGGTTGAGGCCAGGGAGACTTCGAGCTGCTGGGTCGGCTGCACGTAGCCGTGGATGAAGACCGGGAGGCCGAGGCGGAGGCCTCCGCCCGACGCAATCCTTGCCGGGTCCTGCATTCGTTGCTTCACGCCGCCGGCGACGATGTTGACCAGTTCGCCGACGGCGTCGGCGATGTCGGCGTCGGAGACGGCTTCTTCGGACTCCATGCCGAGCAGGAGCCGGGCGAGGTCGGCGCAGCCTGAAGGGGAGGCGAGGAGGGCCAGCTGGAGGGTCTGGTCCTCGGCCAGCAGGGGGATGTAGGCGCCGGCCATGCCGGTCGGGGGTACGTCGTGCCAGCCGAGCAGCTCCACACCATCGATGCCCAGCGACAGCGCAAGCTCCGTCGAGGCGGCGGCCATGGCCGCCACCCAGTCGGACACCGCCGCTCCCGCTGTGACCGGCAGGCTGCTCACGACTGCACCGCGCCGTTGGTGCTGGCCACCGCCGCGCCGGCGGGGCTGTCGGCGGTGCGGCGCTCGAGGAGCCGCACCATGAGCGGCTCGCCCTGGCAGGTCCACGTGACGGCGGTGAGCGGGCGGGCACCGGGGACGGACAGGCGGTAGTCCATCCCGTCGGCAACCGCCGGGAGCGAGATGCGACACGGCTCGGGGAGCAGCGCCTTCACGTTCCCGCCGACCATGTTGGCCAGTTCGCCGAGCGCGTCGGCCACTTCCTCGGGCGTCGTGTCCTCCGGATCGACCATGAACATGGCCGCCGTCAACACCTTGGCCAGCGCCTCCGAACAGTGCACCGTCACGGCGCCCTCCCAGGCTCCGGTGATCTGCACGCAGCCGGTGAAGGTCCGGGCACCCGGACCCAGGGCAGGCTCGCCTGGCTGACGGGGGAGAAGGGGAGCTTCGACCAGTGAGGCCCACACCCGCTCTGTGATTTCTGTCAGCTCAGGTTCGAAGTCCAAGATCTCGTTCACAGTCATGCTCCAGTGGCCAGGATCAATGGGTTCGGCGGTAGCAGCCCGCTCGTTCGATCGGGAGTCGCTCGAACCCATCATCGATGTTCATGGTCGTCTCGGCGGCGCCGAGGAAGAGGAAGCCGTCGGGGGCCAGGAGGCGCTTGACGCGCCCGAAGATCGTCCGCTTGGTCTCGACGTCGAAGTAGATGAGGACGTTGCGCAGGAAGACGATGTCGAAGGGGGGAAAGGCGGGCCAGGCGCCGATGAGGTTCAGTTCCGAGAAGTCGACCATCGAGCGGATCTCAGCCTTGAGTTCGTAGTCGACGCCCACCTTGGTGAAGTACTTGATGAGCATCGGCGCAGGGAGACCCCGGTTGACCTCGAGCGCCTTGTAGACCCCCGACCGGCCCCGCTCCACCATGGCCGGTGACAGGTCGGTGGCCACGATCTGGAGGTTCCAGCCCCGCAGCTGCGGAAAGTCGTCCTCGATGGTCATGGCGATCGAGTACGGCTCCTGGCCACTGCTCGACGCTGCGCACCAGATCCGCAACGAGCGCTGCACCTTGCGGGTCTCGACCAGAGAAGGCAGCACCAAGGTCCGCAGCGCCTGGAACGGGGCGACGTCCCGGAAGAACGAGGTCTCGTTGGTCGTCATGGCCTCGGTCACCTTTTCGGCCAGCCCGCCGTTCCCTTGGCGCAGCTTGGTGACCAGCGCGCCGATCGACTCCAGGCCCAGCTCCCGGACCAGCGGCGCCAAGCGGGCCTCGACCAGGTACTCCTTGCCTGGTTCCAGCACGATGGCCGAGCGGGTCCGGACCATGTCGCTGATGTAGGTGAACTCGGCGTCGCTGAAGGTGGTGGTCATCCGACCCGTCCCAGGGCCGGGAGGAAGCGGCCGACCGCTACCCGCCGGCTGATCTCCGCAGCCAGTGCGTCGAGGGGAAGGACTGCGTCAGCGAGCCCCGCCCGCGCCACGAAGCCCGGCATGCCCCACACGACCGAACTCGCCTCGTCCTGGGCCAGGACCTGCCCGCCGGCCACCCGGATCGCCTCCGCGCCGCGCAGCCCGTCCTGGCCCATGCCGGTGAGCACGACCGAGAGCACGCTGGGGCCGTACAGGGCGGCCACGCTCCGGAAGAGGACGTCGACGGCGGGCCGGCACGAGTTCTCGGGCGGATCGTCGGTGGCAACCGTGACGACCGAGGTGCCCTGCCGCACCAGCGTCAGGTGCTGGCCGCCGGCGGCGATGTGAACCCGGCCGGGAATGAGCAGTTCGCCGCCTTCGGCCTCGATGACCTTGAGGGCGCAACGCCCGTTGAGCCGGTTGGCCAGCATGCGGGTGAAGACCGGCGGCATGTGCTGCACGATCACGATCGGGACGGGCAATGTTCCCGGCAGCGCTGGCAGCAGTTCGGCCAGGGCATTCGGTCCCCCGGTCGACACCCCGATAGCCACGACGTCGATGCGGGCGTCGGTCGGTCGGGCCGGCGGCTTCACCGTCGGGGCCGCCGGCGACTGCGTCACCGCGGCCTTGGGCGTCTGCGACTGCGGCATTCGGGACAGCAGCCGGCGCCCGTGCAGCGCTTTGATCCGGGGCACCAGCTCGGCCTGCACGGCCGCCATGGCCTCGGCGGGATTGTGGAGCCCGGTGGGCTTCGTCACGGTGTCGGACGCGCCGAGCGACAGCGCTTCGTGCGTGGCTTCCGCCCCCCGCTCGGTCAGCGTGGAGATCATGATCACCGTGTGGCGGGGCCAGCTGGGCCGGAGCTCGGACAGCGTGGCCAGCCCGTCCAGCTCC
>JAICGL010000527.1 GCA_025923175.1 Acidimicrobiia bacterium | reverse complement strand
CTGACTGTCGCGGCCGAGCGGCGCTTCGCGAAGCAGGAGGGCGACGAGATCACGGTCTCGGAGCGGCCGCAGGGCAGGTTCAGCCGGCAGCTGTTCCTGGGTGAGAGCCTCGATCCCGATCGGATCAAGGCGAACTACGACCAGGGCGTCCTCACGCTCCATATCCCGATTGCCGAGCGGGCCAAGCCCCGCAAGGTCGAGATCTCGTCGGGCTCACCAGAGGCCGTCGAGGTCACCACCTCCGCCGCATAGGCAACAAAGACAACTTCACCCACTCCTCCTGCATCCACCCCCGGGTTCAGAGCGAACCCGGGGGTGTTGCATTTGCCTGGAAGGTCACTCCAGGTGCACAAGGGGGGCGAAGTCCCTACAACCGGAACACCGATCGTCCAGAAACTGTTGTAGCTAGTGGCGGTCGGGGCTGTGCTGCGGGTAGCGTCGTGCGTTCGATCCGGGCGGAACGGGCGGAGGGACGGCGCGACGGAGCGCCCTGGGGATTCTCCACTGCGGCCGCCCCTGTACCCCAAGAGAGAGGGGGCGCCCAACTCCCACGCCACGTGGGCTGTCGTCAGCACCTCGCATGGACACATAAGAGTCCCGAAGCGCACTGCAGCGTTTCACGAGCTGAATGCTTACTTACGACGGTCGCCCGCATTCCAGGCCACACCTGAAGCCCCCCGGGTTTCCGAGACTTCAAGGAGGCGCAAGATGCGCATCGACTTCCGTAGGAGCGTGTTCTTATCCATCGGCCTGGCGGTTACAGGCACGCTTCTCATCTCTGATGTCATGGCAGCGCCGGCTCATGCATTCATCCGGCGCCCGATGCACGCACCCGGGGCCTACGCCCGGTCGATCGACCGGCAGGCCCTCCGGCAGCGGATCGTCCGCCAGCAGAGGTCCTCCCGCTCCGGCACCCGCCAACGTGTCGTTCCCGCTCCCACTCCCAAGCCCGTCACTGCTGCCGCCCGTCCGAGCGACGACCAGATCTGGCAGCGGCTCCGCAACTGTGAAGCGGGCGGGCGCTACGAACGCAACAGCGGCAACGGCTACTACGGCGCCTACCAGTTCTCAGCCGGTACCTGGCGCAGCCTCGGTTACAAGGGTCTTCCCCATCAGGCACCCCCCGAGGTCCAGGACGAAGCTGCCCGGAAGCTCCAGGCGCGGAGCGGGTGGGGCCAGTGGCCCGCCTGTTCCCGCAGGATCGGTGCTCGCTAGGCGAGAGCGGCACCGGACTTCCCCGGAGTGGCTTGAGACGGCCCGGCTGAACAGCCGGGCCGTCTCGCGTGGTCCTACGAGTCAGCCGGGCCGCTGAAGGAAGGGCGGCGCTTCTCCCGCAGGGAGGCGACGCCCTCGTGAACGTCCGGCCCACCGAAACCGATGGTCTCGTAGGCGACGGAGACGTCAAAGATGGGCCCCGCCGCCCGCAGCCAGCCGTTGAGGGCGTACTTGGTCCAGCGCACGGCGCTCTGCGACAGCGAGGCCAGCTTGCGGGCCACCGCCAGCGCCCGATCCTGGAGTTCCTCCTCCGGCACGCAGAGGGACACCAGTCCCATCCGTTCAGCTTCCTCGCCGCTCACGGGCTCGCAGGTCATCAGGTGGTACTTGGCTTTGGCCATGCCGCACAGCAGCGGCCAGATCAGGACGCCGTGGTCTCCGGCGGCCACGCCAAGGCGGGTGTGACCGTCGACGATCTTCGTCGACGGCGTGGCGATCGACACGTCGGCCAGCAGACCGACGGCCAAACCCGCTCCCACCGCCGGCCCCGTCATGGCCGACACGATCGGCTTGGAACAGTTGACGACGCCGTAGCAGATGTCGCGCGCCTCGCGCATCGTGAGGATGCGGCTTTCGAAGTCGCCGGCCATCTCCTCGATGATCCCGAAGTCCCCCCCGGAGGAGAACGCCTCGCCGGCGCCGGTGACGATCACCACCTTCACCTCGGGGTCACGGTCGATGTCGCCCCAGATCCGGGCGAGTTCACTGTGCTGGCCGGCGTTGACGGAGTTCAGGCTCTTCGGGTTGTTGAACTGGATCCGGAGGATGCCGGGCTCGGGGACGTCGAAGTCGAGATTGGTGTACTCGCGGTAGGGCATGACCTCACCACTACCAGGATTGCGAGGACGCCGCTGATACGAGCGTCTTTCAGTTCTCGCAGTCGTGGCCCGGGTGAGCAGGGACGCAGTCCTCGTCGGCGGTGAGGACGATGCGGTCGAGATTGACGCCGCCGGACGCCCCGAGGAAGCGGATCGTGTGCCGGCCGGCTTCCAGCGTCATGAAGGCGCTGCGCCCGGACTCCCACGACCATCGCCCGTCGGCGTTCAGGTCGTCCCAGGCCGGGACGGGACAGGCGTCGTCCACCTTGATGTACGCGCTGCCGGAGCCCTTCCCGGCCTTCCCCTTCATCACCCGGCTCCAGAGGCGGTACTGGCGGGTGCTGGGCACGTCGACCGAAACAGCGACGGCTCCCTCGTCGGACAGCCCGGTCTCGCAAGGCGAGACGTGAGGCGCCCACGCCGGCATTCGGGACTTCACCAGTTCCCCCGCCCCTTGGCTGTGCCCCTCGCCGCACCGGAAATGCGCGAGGCTCGTCGGTCTGAACTGCCCGTCGGCGATCAAAGAGTCGAGGACGTCGAGGGACCATGCCAGCATTCCGATGTCGTTGCGCCGGAGGTAGTCGAGCAGCAGCGGTGCGGTCGTAGCCCATTCGGGTTTGCAGAAGCGCACGAAGGAGACGGCGCTCCATTCGGTGACGATCACCGGATACTGGGTGCGCAGGAACCCGAACCCCGGCTCCCAGTCCTGCGGGAACCGCAGGGTGTGGGTCAGGTACGGATGGACGCCGTAGGCGACCTGGCCGAGGGGGTCGTGGAGCAGGGGAACGCCATCGAGTCGCTGGCCGAACTGGCCGGCGTCGGCGATCACGACATTGGTGGCCCCGGTGGCCCGGATCGCCTCGAGGACGCGCTGGTGGCCGACGGCCGGGGTTCCCTGGTTGCGCTCCGGCGGCCCGCCATCGCGCCATACCGCCCAGCCGTCGGGGGTGGGCCGGTTCTGCGGCTCATTGAAGATCTCGTACATGACGTTCTGGTCGCCGTTGAACAGCGCGGTCAGCGTCTGCCAGTCGCGGATGGTCGCCTCGCTCGGCTGGGCATGGCTGTCCCCGCCGCTCGGCCCCTGGTCCTGGATCGACAGGATGACGACCAGGCCGTGAGCACGGGCAAGTGCCACTCCGGCGGTGATCCGATCGAGGTAGGCCAGGGAGTAGAGCGGGTCCGTCGGGTCGAGACCTCGCTGGCTGACCTGGAACCGGATGGTGTTGGCCCCCCAGGCCAGGGCTTCCTGCATGG
>JAICGL010000526.1 GCA_025923175.1 Acidimicrobiia bacterium | reverse complement strand
GGCGGGGCTGGAGGCGACCGTGGCCCCAACAACTCCGGCGGTCTCGTCCGAACCGGAGCGCGCCGCCACCGTGCTGCGGAGCTGACCGATGTCCGCCGCTACCGCCCTCATCGAACTCGACGATCCGGTCCGAGGTCGTCTCGTGGTCGGGAGCGGCCAGACCGTCGTGCTGCTCGGACCGTCCGGCGCGGGAAAGACGAGGCTGATTCGGGCGCTGCTCGGGCTTGAGGAAGCACGCCGGGAACCGGTCCTCTCGGTGCGGGGCCGGCGGGCGCGGCCCCGGGAACTGGCCGCCCTGGTGGGCTGGGTGCCCGAGGGAGACGGTGTGTTCCTCTCCGACTCGATCTGGGACAACGTCGCCCATCCCCCCGGAGTGACGCCCAACGATCCGAACCTCGCCCGCGACGCTCTCGATCTCGTCGGTCTGGCCGAGCGGGCCCGGGAGCCGGTGGCGAACCTGCACCGGCGGGGTCGCCGCCGGGTGGCCCTGGCGCGGGCCATCGCCTCCCGGCGCCCCCTGCTGGTCGTCGACGGCGAGCTCGACCCCACGCTGTGGGCGCTGCTCCCCGGCGTGCTGGAACAGGCGCCGGGAGTGGAGTCGGTCCTGCTGGCCACCGCCACCGCCGGAGACCGGGCCTGGAAGGCCGACACCGTGGCCCTCGTGTCGGACGAGCGGCTGGTGGCCCAGGCGTCGCTGGCCGAGCTCGTCGACTCCACCGACCCCGAAGTCCGCGCCGTCCTCTCGTGGGTGTCGCTGTGAGGGGCCGCGTTCGACGGTATCGTCATCGCCGGTCATGACTGACGAACCGCGAGAGCCCCCCGAATCCGGCGAAGAGCCCGACATCGAGGCCCCAGCCGACGAGATTGCGGCCGATGAGATTCCGGCCGACAAGATCACCGCCCCCGAGGATGGCGAAGCGGCGGCGGACGGCGACGTCGAGACCGATTGGGATGACGGATCCCCCCCGCCGCCCACGGCCGAGCGCGGGCCGTCGAAGCTGGCTTTGATCGCCGTCGCGCTGGTCGCCCTGCTGGCGGGGGCCGGGACGGCCTTCGCCCTGAGCAACCGCGGAGGCGGCTGCCCGGCGAAGGGCGACGCCCTCAAGGTCGAGGGGACCGAGGTCTCCGAAGCCGAGTTCACGCGGCGACTCGATCTCCTCCGGGCGCTCTACGACGTCCGGCCTCCGACGGACGAGGCAAAGGTGACCGCGTTTCGGGGTGACGCCGCCAAAGGTATGGCGGTCGCCATCCTCGTCTCGCACGACGTGGCCAAACGCAACCTTCAGGCGGCCGACAAGGTCGTGCGGGACCGGCTCGACGGGTTCATCGCCCAGCGCTACCCGCAGGGCGGGCGCGACCAGTTCATCCAGGCGTTGGGCAACTTCGGCGTGTCCGAGGCCGACGTGCTGGCGGAGTTCCGCCGCATCCTTGACACGCAGAGCCTCTTCAAGGCGGTCGTCGCCGACGTGAAGGTCGGCGAGGACCAGATTTCGAAGGCCTTCGAAGACCGGAAGGCGCAGCTGGCCGTCCCGGAGAAGCGTCTGCTCCGCCACCTGGTGGTCAAGACGGAGGACGAGGCCAAGAAGGCACTGACCCGGATCAACGGGCCCGAGACCTTCGAGGGCGTGGCCAAGGAGATCTCGCTCGACGCCAGCACGAAGGACAAGGGCGGCGAGCTCGGCAGTGTGAGCAAGGCGCAGCTCGACCCGACCTTCGGGGGCGCCGCCTTCGAGGCCGCGAAGGGAGCGACGTTCGGGCCGGTCCAGACGAAGAACGGCTGGCATGTCGGCCTGGTCGAAGACGTCGTCGCCGGCCACGCGGTCACCCTCGAAGAAGTCCACGACTCCCTGCGCGACACCCTGGTGGCCGAAGCCAGCTTGACCAGGTGGCGGGGCTACCTGGCCGACCGGATCCGCACCGCCGAGGCCTGCTACGCCAAGGGGAACCGTCCCGCCGACCCGAAGGCTCCGCCGCCCGACCTGACCACGCCGACTACCGGCTGACGGCGCCGGCCCGTCGGGACCCTCAGTCGGGGAAGGCGGCCAGCTGCTCGAGCAGCGCGGCGGGCTTGTCCGCGACCCGCAGGAGGTCGCGGTGCCGCTGGGCGACGAAGCCCTCGGTCACGAGCTGGTCGAGGAACCGCACGAGCGGCGTGTAGAAGCCGGCGACGTCGAGCAGGCCGGTCGGTTTGGCGTGCAGACCGATCTGCGACCAGGTCGTGATCTCGAACAGTTCCTCGAGGGTGCCGAGCCCGCCGGGCATGGCGACGAAACCGTCGGACAGCTCGTACATCAGCGCTTTGCGTTCGTGCATCGAAGAGACGATCCGTAGGTCGGTGATGCCGTAGTGGGCGATCTCCCGGTCGGTCCAACGGTCGGGGATCACCCCGATCACCTCGCCGCCCGCATCGAGGACGGCGTCGGCCACCTCGCCCATCAGACCGATGCATCCACCGCCGTAGACGAGGCCGATGCCACCCGCCGCCAGAGCCGTGCCCATCGACCGGGCCGCTTCCGTGTACTCCGGCCGGACGCCGTGCTTCGAGCCGCAGAACACGCACACGCGTCGAAGGGTCGCCATGAAGCGGGGGAGCGTACCCCACACCGGCGTCGGCGCAGGTCTGCGGCGAGCGCCCGGGCCGCGCCGGCGTCGAAACCGGCCGGGAGCGGCGCGTCAGCGACGAGGGCGGCGAGGAGAGCGGTTTCGGCGGCGGCCAGGCGGCGCCGTTGCCGGTTCACACGGTCACGATCTTCGATGGCGGCCCGTGACAGCGCGGACTTCAGTGTCGAGCTCGGCTTCCGACGGGAAGTTCCCGTCCCACTCGATGAGCACGCCCGGCGGCGTGCGGCGGGCGCGCAGCTCGGCGAGGAGATCGAACACCGCCGGGGGAACGGCGTGGCGGTGCGTGTCCCGGTAGAACCCGTCGTCCCGCGCGACGCCGCCTGCCACGTGCACGTAGGCGAGATGGTCGAGGGGAAGCCGATCGAGCAGCGCCACCGGATCGCTGCCGTGGTTGCGGGCATTGGCGTGGAGGTTGGCCACGTCGACGAGCAGTGACGCACCGGTCCGGGCCACCACCTCCGACAGGAAGTCGGCTTCCGACAGTTCGGCGTCCGGCCACTCGATCAGCGTTGCGATGTTCTCAAGGGCCAACGGGACGGGCAGGCGGGCCTGCGCCTCGGTGATGTTGGCGCACAGCACCTCGAGCGCGTCCCGGGTTCGGGGGACGGGCAGCAGGTGACCGGAGTCGTGCCCACCGGCCCGCACGAAGGCGAGGTGCTCGCTCACCAGCGGCGCCCGCAGCGACTCGGCGCAGGCGGCGAGGTGCCGGAGCCGTCGACGGTTCGGG
>JAICGL010000525.1 GCA_025923175.1 Acidimicrobiia bacterium | reverse complement strand
GAGGACCGCGTCGGTGACCCCGGGACCCAGGCCCGTCCGCAGCCCGTAGCGCAATTCGTCGGCGGTGTATTCGAGCCCGAGGGTGAGGAGCAGCAGCAGCACCCCGATCTCGGCGACGAGCTCGATGAAGTCGGCGCTGACGTCGAGCGGCGCAACGCCGCCTTCGCCGACCGCCAGCCCGGCCAGCAGGTAGAAGGGAATCGTCGTGACCCCGAGCCGGCCGGCCATCCTTGCCAGGGCAGCCAGGACCAGCGCCACGGCTCCGATCTCGACGAACGCCTTGGCCGCCTCGGCCCCGGCGGCAGCCAGCGGCACGTCAGGGCGCCAGCAGGTTGCGCAGCTGGGCCAGCCCGTCAGTGGTGCCGACGGCGACGGCGACCTCGCCGACTTCGAAGCGATGGTCGGGTTCAGGAGCAGGGATCGTGCTGGCCCCTCGCACGACGGCGACGATCGACGCGCCCGTCCTGGTCCGGAAGGCGCCCTCGGCAAGGGTGGTGCCCACGACCGGCGAACCGGCCGGGATCGTGACCCATTCGATGGCAAGCCCTTCGAGCCGCTGCTGCACGGCCGACACCGCCTCGCTGACCGGACTGGCTCCCAGGAGCTCGGCCAGGGTGCGGGTGTCGTCGTGGCTCAGGTGCAAGACGGCCGTGCACCGGTCGGGGTCGGCCCGGTCGTAGACCGCGATTTCCCTCCGGCCCGTCCGGTGCGTGAGCACTGCCACCCGTTCGCCGCTGGCCGTGACGAACTCATGGCGCACACCGACGCCGGGCAGAAGAGTCTCGGACACATCGGGCATGGCACGGCTCCCTCGATCGGACGGGCTGTTTGCAGGCTATAGCCCGTCCGCTAGCGTCTTCCCGCGGGTGACCCATGGGTTTCGAGCTTTTCCGGGCAGAGTCGGACCACGACCGGGAGGAGATCTTCCGGTTCCGCTACTCGGTGTATGTCGAGGAGCTCGGTCGTTACCGCGGCAACGCCGATCATGAAGGCCGTCGCCTGGTCGAACCGGAGGACGGCCACAGTGCCATCTACGGTGCCCGGCATAACGGTCGTCTGGTGGCAACGGCCCGACTGACCTTCGGCACCGACGGCTTCTCTCCCCGCCAGATCGAGCAGTACAGCCTCCGCCCGTTCCTGGCCGACCTGCCCGTTGAGCTCCTCTCAGTCGGCGAGCGCCTCATGGTCGTGCCGGAGCTGCGCGGCTCCACCGTGACCGCCGAGCTGCGGGCCTTCGAGCGAGAGGACGCCCGCGCCCGCGGCATCCGCCTGATCTTCGGATGTTGCGAGCCGCACCTGCTGACCATGAACCTGTCCGCCGGCGGGCGGCCGTACGCGGAGCACAACATCAACAGCGAGGAAGTGGGCTACATGATCCCGCTGGTGTGGTTCGAGGGCGACCCCGAAGACCTCGCCGCCGTGCCCTCTGTCCAGCAGGCACTGGGCCGGGGCGGCGCGGTGCACGCCGCTTCGCTCATGCCGCCCGAGACGTACTGGGCTCAGGTGGAGGCCACGCTGGAAGCCCTGGACCGGGAGGAGCTTTACGCTTTCTCCGGCTTCGAGCAGGCGGAGGTGCTCGACTGCATCTCCCGCAGCACGATCATCGAGTGCGCCAGCGGGGACCGCGTGGTCAAGGAGGGCGGCTCCTCGCGAAACCTGTTTCTCGTCCTGAGCGGGATCCTCCTGGTGCGCCATGAGGGGAGACTGCTCAACGTGCTTGGACCGGGCGACGTCTTCGGCGAGATGGCGTTCCTGCTCGGGTTGCCGCGTCAAACCGATGTCTACGCGGCCACGCCCGACGTCAAGATCATGTCGCTCTCCGAAGGGACGCTCCGGAAACTCATGGACGAGGCGCCCCCGCTGGCGGCGAAGCTGCTGTTCAACATCGCCAGGATGCTGTGCGGCCGCCTCATCAAGGCGAACCGGGCAGCCGATATTTAGGCCATGACGGCGGCCGGCGCCGGGCATTCGGGATCGGCACCGTCGATGTCGGGGTGGAGGCAGTACAGCGCGTAGGCGTGGCCGATGACCGGTTGGGCGACGTTGCGGACGTGGCAGCCGCCGGCCGTCAAGCCCCGTTCCGTGCCCCTGTGGGCATGGCCGTGCAGCGCCAGCGTGGCGCCGCCTCGGTCGACTGCCTCGCCGAGCAGGTGGGACCCGAGGAAGGGGAAGATCTCGGGCCGTTCGCCCATCAGGGTGTCGGGGCAGGGCGCGTAGTGGAGCAGCGCGATCTTCACGTCGGTGTCAAGGGCGGTCAGGCTGTGCTCCAGCCGGTCGGCCAACCCGCGGGAATGGGCCATGAACGCCTTCATCTCCGGTTCGCCGAAGTCGGAGCCGCAGGCTCCGGCGAAACCCCCGCCGAACCCTTTGGTCCCGGCGATGCCGACCCTTGTGCCGTTGACCGGTATCACGACCGATGTGCCTTCCAGCATGTGCACGCCGATCCCCTTGAGGATGGCGGCGACCTCATCGGCCTGATCGCAGTGGTAGTCGTGGTTGCCGAGCACGCCAACCATCGGAATGTCAATGTCGGTCAGTTCGTCGGCGAGCGCCTTGGCTTCCTCGGCGGTGCCCACACGGGTGAGGTCACCGGCGAGGAGCAGGAGGTCGGCCCGCTCGACGAGATGCTCGAGGTGGGGTCGCAGCGTTCCGGCCGCGTCGGGGCCGAAGTGGATGTCTCCGGCGGCGGCGACGTGGATCATCGGCTCGCTCCCAGATCTTCTTCCGCCGCCTCCGGCGGTTCGGGCAGGTTCTCGAGGGTGGTCGTGGCGTTGTCGATCTCGTAGCCGGGCAGGTGCTCGGCCACGACCGCGGCGACAAGGTCCTGGCGGTCGCGGGTCACGACGTGCCCGGTCAGCAGAGCCCGGCGACCCCGCAACGTGATGCTGACGTCGAGCTGCCCGAGACGGGGATCCTCGGCCAGGGCCCGGCGAGTCTCTTCTGTCAGTGCGCCGAGGTCGTCGTTTGTCACGCCGCTCCCTTCCTGACATCGCTCCGTTCTTCGGAGATGAGCCCCAGTTCCCCGGCCATGAAGAGGAACGAACGGGCCAGCGGCCTGTCCTCCGTCCGGCGGCGGAGCTCCGGCCAGTCGATCTGCTCCCTCACGCCTCGCGTGATGGCCAGCAGGCTTTCGAAGTCGAGGTGGGATTCATTGAGGGCGAGCAGCTTCGAGGTGAGGACGTCGGTCGGGGCCAGCGCCGGCACATCCATCCCGTCCACATTGACGATCCGGGCGGCGCCGAGCACCTTGTCGTCCACCGTCAATCCCGTCGGCGCCCAGATGAGATCGACGAGGACGTCGTCGTCCCAGGCCTTGAACAGCCAGCCTTCGGGCGGCCGCTCGACCCGGAATCCGGCCG
>JAICGL010000524.1 GCA_025923175.1 Acidimicrobiia bacterium | reverse complement strand
GCCTGGCCGAGGCGCAGGCGCTCGCCGGGCTGGGGAGCTTCGAGCTGGACCTGGCCACCGGCAAGCAGGTGTGGTCCGATGAGCTGTTCCGACTCTTCGGGCTGGACCCGGCGGAGCCGACCGTCACGCGGCAGGGCATCCTCTCCCGCATCCATCCTGAGGACCAGGAGGCGCTGGTCCGAATGCGAGCCACGCTCGAGGCGGGGACCCCGTCCGCCACGGACTGCCGCATCCTGCTTCCCGACGGGTCGGTCCGGTGGGTGCACGCCCGGGGCGAAGTGAAGGACCACCGTGGCGGGTTGCCGACCGTCGTGTCGGGAACCGTCCAGGACATCACCGAACGGAAGCGGGCCGAAGCGGACATCCTCGACACGCTGTCGCTGCTCAACGCCACCCTCGACTCCACCGCCGACGGGATCCTCGTCGTTGACAGCGACGGCCGTATCCGCAGCTTCAACCGCAAGTTCGTGGACATGTGGCAGCTGCCCGAGTCGGTCCTCGCCAGTGGCGACGACGACGAGGCCCTCAACTATGTGATCTCCCAGCTCAAGGACCCGGATCCCTTCGTGGCCAAGATTCGCGAGCTGTACGCCCAGCCGGAAGCGACGAGTCATGACCTGATCGAGTTCCGCGACGGTCGGACCATCGAGCGCCATTCGCAGGCCCAACGTGTGAACGGCGTCCCGGTCGGCCGGGTGTGGAGTTTCCGCGACATCACCGAACGCATCCGGCTCGAACAGGAGCTGGCGCACCAGGCTTTCCACGACTCGCTGACCGGTCTCGCAAATCAGGCCCTGTTCCGGGATCGAGTGACACACGCCCTTGCTCGGGCCGCACGCCTGCAGACCGAGCTGGCCGTCCTGTTCCTCGACCTCGACGACTTCAAGACGGTCAACGACAGCCTGGGCCACACCGCCGGCGACGCGCTGCTGGTCGCCGTGGCGGAACGCCTGCGGGACTGCCTGCGGGGCACCGACACCGCGGCCCGGCTCGGCGGCGACGAGTTCGCTCTCCTCATCGAGGGAGTAGGCGATACGGCGGATGTCACGGCGCTTGCCGAACGGCTGATCGCCGCCCTCAAGGAACCGTTCGTCATTGCCGGTCGCGACATCGTCGTGGGCACCAGCATCGGGATCGCCTTCGACGAGACACACATCAACACCGGTCAGCTGCTCCGCAACGCCGACATCGCCATGTACACAGCGAAGCGAGGCGGCAAGGGCCGCTACGAGATCTTCCAGAGGGAGATGCACACCGCGGCGGTGGACCGGCTCGAGATCCAGGCCGACCTCCGGCGGGCACTCGACCAGCGGGAGCTCACGCTGGAGTATCAACCCATCATCGCCCTTGACACCGGCCAGATCACCGGCGTTGAGGCGCTGGTACGCTGGCGCCACCCGCAGCGTGGACTGCTCGCACCCAACGTCTTCATACCGCTGGCCGAGGAGACGGGGCTCATCTCCGAGCTCGGGCGCCAGGTCCTTATCGAGGCCTGCATCCAGGGTCGGCGTTGGCAGCGGCTACGGCCTCAGGACCCTCCGTTGACCGTGAGCGTCAACCTCTCACCCCGCCAGCTCCAAGCCGACAATCTCATCCCCCACATCGTCGAGGCCCTGACCGTGTCCGGTCTCGATCCTGCGACGCTGGTGCTCGAGATCACCGAAGGCGCCATGGTCCACGACACCGAAGCCGTCGTCGGCCGGCTGGCCTCGCTCAAGTCTCTGGGCGTCAAGCTGGCGCTCGACGACTTCGGCACCGGCTATTCCTCGTTCAGTTATCTCCAGCGTCTCCCCATCGATGTCCTCAAGATCGACCGCACGTTCATCGGCATGATCGAGAAGGACGACAGGAAGTCGATCCTCGCCCAGGCGATCGTGTCCCTCGCCCAGACCATGGACCTCGTGGCCGTTGCCGAGGGGGTCGAGACGTCAACCCAGGCCGAGTTGCTCGGCCGCATGGGGTGCGACCAGGCCCAGGGCTACTACCTGGCCCGGCCCATGGCCGCCGACGCCATCGATGCCCTCGTCTGCGGCGCCCCGGTCTAGGAGGACACTGAAAACATTCGCGGCGGCGGGGCACATCAGGGTTTTCAGTGCCCTCCTAACCCCGCCAGGCGACCAGGCGACGGACGGCTTCGGTGATCCGGTCGAGGGAGGTCGTATAGGAGAAGCGCATGTGGGCATGCGCTTCATGGTCGCCGAAGTCGAGGCCGCCGACGGCGGCGACGTCGGCCTCGTCGAGGAGGCGGTGGGCGAGGCGCATGCTGTCGCTGTCGAGCGTGTCGGAGCGGGCGTAGATGTAGAACGCCCCCTGGGGCATGACCGGCACGCCGAAGCCGGTAGCCCGTAGCCCGTCGACGAGGACGTCGCGCCGGGCGGCGAAGGCTTGGCGGCGCTCCTCGACAACGGCCCACACCTCAGGCGAGAAAGCGGCCAGCGCGCCGAACTGGGCCGGGGCCGGCGCTGCGATGAAGGCGTTCTGGGACAAGGATTCGATCGACCGGAGGGCCCACTCCGGGCAGACCATCCAGCCGAGCCGCCAGCCCGTCATGCCGAAGGTCTTGGAGAAGCTGTTGATCACGAAGGCCTCGTCGGTCGAAGCGAGGACGGTGGCCGGCGCCCGGTCGTAGACGAGTTCCCCATAGATCTCATCGACGAAGGACACCCCACCGCGCCGTTGCGCTTCTGCGGCGATGGCGGCCAGTTCACCGGGCGGCACCATCGTGCCGGTGGGGTTCGACGGGCTGGCCAGCAGCACGGCCTTGGTGCGGGGCGTCCACCGTTGCGAGACCAGTTCAGCGGTCAGCTGGTAGTCGGTCAGGGCCCCTACCGGGATGCTGACAGGCTCGCCCTCGCAGACCCGGATGAGGTTCTTGTTGCAGGGATAGCCGGGGTCGGCCAGCAGCACCTGGTCGTCGCGGTCGATCGTGGCCGCCAGCGCCACCAGCAGCGCGCCGGAGGCGCCGACGGTGATCACAACCCGCCGCGCCGGCACGTCGACGCCGAACCGATCGGCGTAGTAGCCACTGATCGCCTCCCGCAGCTCGGGGATCCCGAGCGACGACGTATAGCGCACCCGCCCGTCGGCGATGGCCTTGCCGGCTGCCTCGACCACCGGGGCCGGCGCTGCGATGAAGGCGTTCTGGGACAAGGACTCGATCGACCGGAGGGCCCACTCCGGGCAGACCATCCAGCCGAGCCGCCACCCCGTCATGCCGAAGGTCTTGGAGAAGCTGTTGATCACGAAGACCTCGTCGGTCGACGCGAGGACGGTGGCCGGCGCCCGGTCGTAGACCAGCTCCCCGTAGATCTCGTCGACGAAGCACACCCCGCCCCGCCGCTGCGCCTCGGCGGCGATGGCCGCCAGCTCGCCGGG
>JAICGL010000523.1 GCA_025923175.1 Acidimicrobiia bacterium | reverse complement strand
TCGGCGAACGACTCGGCGACGTTCACCGCCTCCTGGCCGGTCATGGCGTCGACCACGAGGAGGACGTTGTCGGGCTTGACGCTCTCCCGCATCCGGCGCAGCTCGTCCATCAGCGCCTCGTCGATCTGGAGGCGGCCGGCGGTGTCGAGGACGACGATGTTCTTGCCCAGCCGGGCGGCTTCGTTGCGGGCGTTGCGGGCGACGGACACGGGATCGGTCGGCTCGCTGTAGACGGGCACACCGACCTGTTCGCCCAGCACCTCAAGCTGGGTGACGGCGGCCGGGCGCTGGAGGTCAGCTGCCACCAGCAACGGCTGGAGGCCCTGGTTCCTCAGGTGCTTGGCCAGCTTCCCGCAGGCGGTCGTCTTGCCCGAACCCTGCAGGCCGACCAGCATCACCACGGTCGGCGGCTTCGGGTTCATCGTCAGCTTGCCGGTCTCCCCACCGAGGGTGTTGATGAGCTCCTGGTGGACGATCTTGATGACCTGCTGGGCCGGCGAGAGGCTCTTGGACAGCTCTGCTCCGGTCGCCTCTTCCTTCACCCGGGCGATGAAGCCCTTGACGACCTTGAAGTTGACGTCGGCCTCGAGGAGGGCGAGGCGGATCTCCCGGGCAATCTCGTCGATCTCCTTCTCCCCCAGGCGGCCGCGGCCGCGCATGCGGGTGAAGATCGCATCGAACCGGTCGGAGAGAGAATCGAACATGAGGGGTTCGAGTGTACGGGCGAAAGGGCGGGGCCTGCTCAGGCGGCGAAGAGCGCCTCGACGAACTCCTCGGGGTCGAACTCGATCAGGTCGGCGGCTGTCTCGCCCACGCCGACGAGCTTCACCGGGATGCCCAGCTCCGACTGCACGGCAAGGACAATGCCGCCCTTGGCGGTGCCGTCCAGCTTGGTCAGGATGACGCCGGTCACGTCGACTGCCTCACCGAACTGCTTCGCCTGGTTGAGGCCGTTCTGCCCGGTCGAAGCGTCGATGACCAGGAGCACCTCCTTGAGGGCCCCCGGGCTGCGGTCGACGATCCGGCGCAGCTTCTTCAGCTCCTCCATCAGGTTGACCTTCGTGTGGAGGCGCCCGGCGGTGTCGACCAGCACGAGGTCGGCGCCCCGGTTCCCGGCGGCGGCCATGGCGTCGAAGACGACGGAGCCGGGGTCGGCCCCGTCCTGCCCCCGCACGAGGTCGGCGCCGACCCGCTCCGACCACAGCTGGAGCTGCTCGGCGGCAGCGGCCCGGAAGGTGTCGGCGGCGGCCATCACGACGCTGCGGCCCGACCCGGCCTCCCGGAGGGCGATCTTGCCGATGCTGGTCGTCTTCCCCACCCCGTTGACGCCGACGAACATCCACACGTTCGGCTCGCCGGGCGTGAAACCAAGCGACCGGTCGGCGGTGCTCAGCTGATCGATCAGGTCCGCCTTGAGGAGGTCGAGCAGCTCGTCGGGCGTGGTCACCGACGCCTCCTTCACCTGGACCCGCAGGTCGTCCAGGATCTTCGCGGTGACGGTGACGCCGACATCGGCCCGAATCAGCGCCTCCTCGAGTTCGTCCCACACCTCGTCATCGATGACGCTGCGGCCCCGGAGATCGCCGAAGTAGCCCGACAGCAGCGCGCGGGCCTTACCAAGCCGGTCCCGGAGCCGGGGACGGGCGGGCAGCTCCTCGACCGCCGGCTCGGCCTCGACCTCGACCTCGTCCGGGACCACGAGGTCCTCGCCAGGCGGCGCTGTGACCTTCGGCTGCGGGGTCGGCTTGGGTTGGGTGACGGCCTGCCGCTCCGCCGCGTCCATCCGTCGTTGGGATCGCTTGGTGACGCTTACGGCGGCGAACGCCCCCACTGCCAACAGGACGAGGATTCCGAGGACGATCACCAGCTCCATGGCCGGCGATCCTACCGGCGGCGCTAGCGTCGGAACGATGGCGAACCCTCCCATCGCGAAGCGCGTGCCCCACGTGCACAAGGCCCACGGAGACGAGCGGCCCGACGATTACCACTGGCTCCGGGACCGGGAGGATCCCGACGTCACCGCCTATCTCGAAGCGGAGAACGCCTACGCCGACGCCGTCATGGAGCCGCTGCGGCCCCTCCAGGAGAAGCTCTACGCCGAGATCCTGAGCCGCATCCAGGAGACCGACCTGTCGGTGCCCGTTCCCCACGGGCCCTTCCTGTACTACTCCCGCAGCGTCGAAGGCCTGCAGTACCCGATCCACTGCCGGCGCACTCGCGACGAGGGAAGCCCCGAGCAGGTGCTCATCGACGAGAACCTGTTGGCCGAAGGGGAGGATTACTGCTCCCTCGGGGCCCTGGAGGTCAGCCCGGACCACCGGCTGCTGGCCTGGTCGCTCGACCTCGAAGGCGACGAGGAGCACGTGCTGCGCATCCGCGACCTCGAGACGGGGGAGGACTACCCGGAGGCCATTCCCGGCACCTACTACGGCGTGGCCTGGGCCAACGACAACCGCACGGTCTTCTACACCACCCTCGACGCGGCCCAGCGCCCCTGGCAGGTCTGGCGCCACCGCCTCGGCACCGACCCCGCTACCGACGTGATGGTCCACCAGGAGGACGACGACCGCTTCTTCTGCTCCGTCGAGCGGACCCGCAGCGGCGGGTTCATCGTCCTCGACCTCCGGTCGGCCGTGACCTCCGAGACCCGGGTCCTGCCCGCCGGTGAGCCCGACGGCACGTTCACCATCCTCGAACCCCGCCGCCAGGACGTCGAGTACGGCATCGAACACCACGGCGAGCGGTTCTTCATCCTGAGCAACGATGGCGCCCCCAACTTCCGCCTCGTCGAGGCCCCAGTGGCCGATCCCCGCCCGGCCAACTGGCAGGAGCTCATCCCCCACTCCGCCGACGTCAAGCTCGAGGGCATGGCCGCCTTCACCCGCCACCTCGTCGTGCTGGAACGGGCCGAGGCCGTCCGCCGGCTCCGGGTGATCGACCTCGCGACCGGCGGCCACCACCTGATCGAGCAGCCGGAGGCCGTCTGCCGCGTCGGCATGCCGGAGGAGGACAACCCCGAGTTCGACCGAAGCACCCTCCGCTACATGTACACGTCGCTGGTCACCCCACAGTCGATCTACGACTACGAGCTCGACACCCGGGAACGCACCCTCCTCAAGCAGGAGCCCGTCCTCGGCGGCTACGACCCGGAGCAGTACGAGACACGCCGCCTGTGGGCCACGGCGAGCGATGGCACCAGAGTGCCCATCTCCCTCGTGGCCAGAAAGGACACGCCGGTCGACGGGTCGGCCCCTTGTGTCCTGTACGGCTACGGCTCCTACGAAGCCAGCTCCGACCCCCGCTTCTCCTCCCTGCGCCTGAGCCTGCTCGACCGGGGCTTCGTGTGGGCCATCGGCCACATCCGGGGCGGAGGCGAGATGGG
>JAICGL010000522.1 GCA_025923175.1 Acidimicrobiia bacterium | reverse complement strand
TCTTGCCACCGGGGGACGCTGCGTACCGGCGGGGGCAGCGATCCGCGAGAAATATTCGTCCCAGTCGCGTCATTCATCCCGGGTTGCACCGTTGTTGAGGTTGGAAGTCCGTTCCCCCCAGCGGCCCTCCCAAGCCCCCCGGCCTCGCACCCAGGGCCGGGGGGCGTCTCTTTCATTCAGCTCGACTTCAGTAGGACGTGTCGGCCCGGACGGCGGCGAACACGTCCTCCATGGCGCTGAGGCCCTTCCCTCCTCTGGCCAGGGCACCGATGTCGCCCCGGAGTTTCAGGCGGCCGGCTTCGAGGGCCTGCTGGGCGTTCAGCTCCCCGCAGCTGAGGGCGACGGCCACCTCCCGGGTCTGGATGAGCGTGACGTCCGGGGCGTCCGCCTCCCCGGGGATGATCCGGAGCCGTCCCTCGCCGAACACGAGGTGATAGCGGACGTCGTCGTCGCCGTCGGTCACGATCTGCTGGATGGTGAGCCGGACCCCTGCCGGGACGGTCGCCTCCCCGGCGGCAACGTCGAGGGCAGCGATCCATTCGGGAGAGAGAAAACGGACCATTCGGACGCAGGGTACCGGGGATGACCGCCCGTCCCCCGCGCCCACTCAGTACTCTGCGCGTTCATGAGCCTGCGCCTGGCAACCCGCATCGTGCTGCCCCTCGTGCTCCTCGCCGGATCCGCCTGCGGCGGCGACGGCGACAAGGAAGCGGCGACCACCACCACCACGGCGCCGACCACGACGTCGACAGCGCCCACGACGACGACCGCTCTTCTCACGAAGGATCAGATCGTCCTCTCCGCCGACGGCGTGGGCGCCATCAAGTTCGGCAACAACTCGGCCAACACCATCCGGCGGTTCATGGATGCACTCGGCGAGCCCGAGAAGAACACCCCCCTCCCTGCGGGGACGGCCTGCGGCGCCACCCGCCGCCTTCACTGGGCCAACTTCCAGGTGCTCGTCAACGAGGTCACCTCGGCGTCGGGCGCGGGCAAGCCGGGGTTCGCCGGCTGGTTCCTCGGACCCCCGACGGCAGCGCCGCTCGACTTCAAGACCGAGAAGGGCATCACGGTCGGCTCGACCGTGGCTGAGCTCAAGGTCGCCTATGGGGATGGCCTGACCGTGGCGGGCCGGGGTGAGGAAGGGCCCGGATTCACGATCGTGGCGCCGGGCGGAATCATGCTCGGCCTCCTGACCGCCGACACCGACGCCGGCAAGGTCAAAGACATTCAGGCGGGGAACTACTGTGGCCACGCTTGACCTCTGAGGCTGAACCTGCGACGAGCATCCCGCTGAGCCTCTCGTCGGTCGCGCCGGCGGTCGAGGCCCGGATCGACGCACTGCTGGCCGCCGAGGCCGCCCGGTGGGGGCAGGTCGACCCGGAGTTGGTCCCGCCGATCGAAGCCCTGCAGCACTTCGTCCTCGACGGCGGGAAGCGGCTCCGGCCGGCGTTCTGCCACTGGGCATACGTCGGCGCCGGCGGTGCGGCGGGCGATGCCGCCGTCATCGACGCGGGCGCCGCTCTCGAGCTGCTCCACGCCTTTGCCCTCCTCCACGACGACGTGATGGACGGCTCGAGCCTGCGTCGGGGTCGCCCAACAGTCCACGTCGACTTCGCCGGACGCCACGGCCCGGCCGGCTGGCGGGGCGAAGCCCGCCGGTTCGGCGAAGGCGTGGCGATCCTGGTCGGCGACCTGGCCTTCGTGTACGCCGACCTGTTGATGGTCGGCGTACCGCCGGCGGCGACGGCGATCTTCAACGAGCTGCGGGTGGAGCTCAACATCGGCCAGGCCCTCGACCTCATCGGCACGGCCGAGGCCCGCCGCGACCTGTCGATGGCCCGCCGGATCGCCACCTACAAGTCCGGGAAGTACACCATCGAGCGGCCGCTCCACCTCGGAGCGGCCTTGATCGGCCGACTGGACGAACTGGCCCAGCCGCTGTCGGCCTACGGCCTGCCGCTCGGCGAGGCGTTCCAGATGCGCGACGACGTCCTCGGCACCTTCGGTGATCCCGACGTCACGGGCAAGCCCGTCGGGGAAGACCTTCGGGAGGGGAAGCCCACCCCGCTGCTCGCCATCACCACCGCCCGGGCCGGGGCGAGGGGGTCAGAGCTGCTCGACAGGGTGGGCTCGCCCGACCTCGGCGACGACGAGGTCGCCGCCATCCAGGCGCTCATGATCGAGACCGGCGCCAGGGAGGAAACCGAGCGTCTCGTCGACGAACTCGCCGGCGAGGCGGTGGCCGCCCTCGACAAAGTCGCGATCACCGCCGAGGCCCGGGCGGCGCTGACGGAGCTCGCCGCCTTCGTCGCCCGACGCGACCGTTAGGTCGGGTCGGGCGACGACATCAATCGCCGGAGTTCAACGTTCCCACCAACGATTGAATCAGGCCGTCGATCGTGTGTGGGGTCGCAACGACGTTGACGGTCAGGCCGGCGTCCCGGGCGGTCTCAGCCGTGATCGGGCCGATGCAGGCCACCACCGGCGGGACGGGCACGTCGCCGGCCACGGCCAGATAGTTCGTCACGGTCGATGATGAGGTGAACGTGACCGCGTGGGCGGTGGCGGCGGCCGCCAGGGCCTCCGGCGGCGGCCGGCCGACAGCCGTCCGGTACGCCTCGACGACGTCGACCGTCCAACCTCGTCCGTTCAGGCCGGCCGGTAGGGCGTCGCGGGCGACGGCGGCCCGGGGCAGCAGGACGCGGCCCGGCCCGTCCGGGAATGCTTCGAGCAGCGACTCGGCCACGAACCGTTCGGGAACGAGGTCGGCTCGCACGCCCGCTGCGGCCAAAGCCTCGGCCGTGTCCGGCCCGATGGCCGCCACTTTCCGGCCGCCGAGCGCCCGGGTGTCGGCGCCGATCTCCCCCAGGGCGCTGAAGAAGCGGGCCACGGCGTTGGCCGACGTGAAAGCAACCCAGTCGTAGTCGGCCACCCGCCCGGCGGCCGCCCGGAGCGCGGCGCCCCCGTCAGCCGGGTCGCCGATCTCGATCACCGGCAGTTCGACGGTGGCCGCCCCGAGTTCGTGGAGCCGCTCGACGAGCCCGGAGGCCTGTTCCCTGGCCCGGGTGACGATGATCCGCTTGCCGAACAGGGGGCGGTGCTCATACCAGGGCAGGTCGAGGGAGGCGACGGCCCCGATGAGCATGACCGCCGGTGACTCGACGGGCGCGGCGGCGAGACCGCCGAGGGTCGTGCGGTGGGTGCGCTGCTCCGGCCGCGTCCCCCACGTGATGGTCGCCACCGGCGTGTCGGCGGGAAGGCCGCCGGCCATGAGCCGCCGGGCGATCTCCTCCCGTTTCGCCACCCCCATGATGACGGCGATCGTGCCGCCGACCCGGCCGATGGCCTCCCAGTCGACCGGCACCCCCGCCTCGCCCTCCTGA
>JAICGL010000521.1 GCA_025923175.1 Acidimicrobiia bacterium | reverse complement strand
GGCCCGGGACGGGAAGCTCAGCCCGGCCGACATGTCGGGTGGCACGTTCACCATCTCCAGCCTCGGAGGGATCGGCGGCACTCACTTCACCCCGATCGTAAACGCACCCGAGGTGGCCATCATGGGCGTTGTCCGGTCGAAGACAACACCGGTGTGGGACGGCGAGGCGTTTCAGCCCCGGCTGGTGCTGCCGCTGTCGGTGTCGTATGACCACCGGGTCATCGACGGGGCGCTGGCCGCCCGCTTCCTGCGTCACGTCTGCCACGTGCTCGAAGACGTGCGGCGGCTGGTGCTCTAACCATGGAAACGGATCTCGTCGTCCTCGGCGCGGGGCCGGGCGGTTACTCAGCAGCCTTCCGGGCGGCCGATCTCGGCCTGTCCGTCACGCTGGTCGAGCGGTGGCCGTCGCTCGGCGGTGTGTGCCTCAACGTGGGCTGCATCCCTTCGAAGGCGCTGCTGCACGCGGCCAGGGTCATCACCGAAACGAAGGAGATGGCCGACCACGGGCTGTCGTTCGGTGATCCTGCCATCGACCTCGACAAGCTCCGGGCGTGGAAGGACGCCGTCGTTGCCCGCCTCACCGGCGGCCTCGGCGGGCTGGCCAAGCAGCGCAAGGTGAAGGTGGTCACCGGTGCCGGCCGGTTCGTCTCGCCGAACCAGCTGGAGGTCACCACCGAAGGCGGCACCCGCACGCCCATCGACTTTCGACAGGCCATCATCGCCGCCGGCTCGGAGCCGGTGACACTGCCCTTCCTGCCCAAAGAGGATCGCCGCATCATCGACTCCACGGGCGCGCTCGATCTTTCCAGCCTGCCCGACCGGCTCCTCGTGATCGGCGGAGGGATCATCGGCCTCGAGATGGGCACGGTGTACGCGGCCTTCGGCTCCCGCGTCACCGTGGTCGAACTCCTCGACCAACTCATCCCCGGCGCCGACCCCGACCTCGTCAAGCCCCTGGCGACACGGATCAAGAGCGCGTTCGAGAACGTCTACCTCGGAACCAAGGTCACCGGCGCCAGCGACGGAGCGAGCGGCGGGGCGGGCGGCCGGCTCGAGGTTTGCCTCGACGGGCCGGGCACGCCGGCCACCGACACCTTCGACCAGATCCTTGTGGCCGTCGGCCGGCGACCGAATGGCGGCGCTATCGGAGCCGACTCGGCCGGCGTGCAGGTCGACGAGCGGGGCTTCATCGCCGTCGACAAGCAGATGCGCACCAACGTCGGGCACATCTTCGCCATCGGCGACATCGTCGGGCAGCCCATGCTGGCCCACAAGGCGACCCACGAGGGACACGTTGCCGCCGAGGTCGCCGCCGGCAAGGCCTCCTACTTCGACGCCCGGGTCATCCCCTCGGTCGCCTACACCGATCCCGAGGTCGCCTGGGTGGGCACGACGGAGACCGAAGCCAAGGCTGCCGGGGTCGCCTACGGCAAGGCGATGTTCCCCTGGGCAGCCAGCGGCCGGTCGCTGACGCTCGGTCGCACCGAAGGGCTCACCAAGCTGCTCTTCGACGAGGCGACGGGCCGGCTCATCGGTTGCGGCATCGTCGGCCCCAACGCCGGCGACCTGATCAGCGAAGCGGCTCTGGCGATCGAGCTCGGCGCCGACGCCGCCGACGTCGCCCTGACCATCCACCCTCACCCGACGCTCTCCGAGACGATCGGTCTGGCCGCGGAAGCATTCGAGGGCACGATCACCGACCTCTATCTCCCGAAAAAGCGCCGCTGACCGTTCGCACCTCCGACGCCGATGGGGACTGGGCCGACGGGGATTAAGCTGCACTTGGTCCGCCTTTAACCTTCCCGGCGGCATCCTCGTCGGCATGCGCCGATTCCTTCTCTCGCTTGTGCTGGCCGTCGCCGTCGCCGGACCGGGGATCACCTGGGTCGCGCCGGCTGAAGCGGCCGATGCCACCGTCACGCTCACGGACCGGGCCAACCCCGCCACCCTCACCGTCGCGCCCGGCACCCGGGTGACGTTTGCCAACCAGTCGGGCGAGCGCAAGCGGATCCGATCGGAGGACGGACCGGCCGAATTCGACAGCGGCAACATCGAAGCGGGCGCGGGCTGGTCCGTCGTCCTCGACGCTGCCGGGACGTACCCCTACGTCGACGACCGGGAACGCGACGACTCCGCCTTCCACGGAACGATCACCGTGAGCTCTGCCGCCCAACCCGGCGGCGGTTCCCCGAACTCGCCGGCGCCCGGGCAGCCGCCGGCCGGGTCGCCGGCACCCGCGGCACCGGCCACGGCCTCCGTCGCCATCCTCGACCGGTCCTTCTCGCCCATCAGCGTCACCGTCGCCCCCGGCGGCACCGTCTCGTGGGCGAACCAGTCCGACCGCGACCACACCGTGACCGGCACCGGCTTCGACAGCGGGATCCTCGGTGGCGGGGGACGGTTCTCCCACACGTTCCCGTCGGCGGGGACGTTCACCTACATCTGCGAGCTCCACTCCGAGATGCGGGCCTCGGTCACCGTCGCCGGTGCCGGCGGTTCGTCGCAAGCCGGCCCGGCTCCGGCGTCCGCTGCACCCTCTCCCGCCCCGACCGCGCCTGCGGCAGCACCCTCGGCGCCCCAGCCCCAGGCCCCGACAGCAGCCGGTGCTGCCGGCGCCACCCGCCACACCGTGGCCGTCGTGGACTACGCCTTCCGCCCGGCGAACATCTCTGCCCGCGTCGGGGACAGCTTGGTGTGGACCAACCAGGGCCGGGCGCCTCACACCGCCACCGCCGCCGGGGCGTTCGACACCGGCATGTTCCGAGCCGGTGAGCAGCGGACCACCACGTTGCGGGCGCCCGGCACCTTCGCCTTCGCCTGCACGATCCATCCCGAGATGACCGGCGTCCTCAACGTTGCGGCGGGCGCCGGCGGAGCGGCTCCGGCCGCGGCACCTGGCTCTCTGGCAACGACGACAGACACGGCGGGATCAGCCGCTGGTCCCACGTCGACGACCGCGCCCACCGCGCCGGTGGAAGCAGCCACCCCGGAGACGGCCGAGGTGTCCATCGTCGACCTCGCCTTCGAGCCCGCCACCGTTCGCATGGCCGTCGGTGGAACGGTCACGTGGCGGCACAACGGCATCGCACCGCACACCGTGACGGCGGACGACTCCTCGTTCGACTCCGGTCTGCTCAAGGCGGGTGGCACCTTCAGCCACCGCTTCGACCGGACCGGCACCTTCCAGTACATCTGTGCCTTCCATTCCGAGATGGCCGGAACGGTTGAGATCGTCGACAGCTCGTCTGCACCGGCCTCCGAGCCCGGTGTGGGCAACGGCGAGCAGGCCGTCGCGGCGGTGAGGAACGTCGGTGAAGGATCCTCGCCGAGCGGGGCTGCCGTGCTGGCCGCTCTCGTCGGTGGAGCCGCCCTGCTGGCCGGAACCGGTGCGCTGCTCTACGGCG
>JAICGL010000520.1 GCA_025923175.1 Acidimicrobiia bacterium | reverse complement strand
TCGCTGGCGACACCCGCTCGAAGGGCAGCGTCTCCCACGCCGGGAACAGCTCGATGGGGTCCTGTCCAGCCTCGGGCAGGAACTGACGGAGGTCGTTGACCAGCCGTTCCGCCTCGGCGGTGGTCGGCACCCCCACCACCAGGGGGCGACGCCCCGTCAGGCGAGCGAGACCGGCCAGGAAGAAGGCCCGCGGCGCCTCCGAGACCGCCACGACCCGCGCCGAACCTCCGGCCAACTTGGTGAAGGCCGGATCGTCGCGAAGGAGGGCTGTGAGTTCGGAAAGAGCCATTCAGGATGCGCGGAGCAAACCGGCGTTCTTGCGCAACAGGGGGTGTTGCGGAGGAACGCCGGTATCAGAAGCTCAGAGCTTAGGGGTCCGGCGGCTCAGGCCGGATCGCTCCGGCCGCCCGGGAACCGGGCGTTCACCCGGTTCATCGCGACGTCGACGCCCTCGGCCAGGATCAGCTCGACGGCGTCGGCCGCCTCCTCGAGGGCGACGTCGATCTCCTTGCGCTCCGTCTTCGAGAACCGGCGGAGCACGTGGTCGGCGCCCTGCCGGCTCCCGGGCGGCTTGCCGATCCCGATGCGGACCCGGACGAAGTCCTGGGTGTGAAGGTGGGCCACGATCGACTTCAACCCGTTGTGACCGGCCAGCCCGCCGCCGTCCTTCACCTGGAGCCGGCCGAGCTCGAAGTCCATCTCGTCCTGGACCACCACCAGCTGTGCCGGCTCGACGCCGTAGCGCCGCACCAGCGGCGCCACCGCTTCTCCCGACAGGTTCATGTAGGTGAGCGGGACGGCCAGCGCCATCCGCTTGCCGCCCACGTTGACCTGGTCGGTCAGTGAGCGTTCCTTCTGCTTGCGCAGCTTGCCGCCGTGGCGACGCGCCAGGATCTCGACGACCTCGGCCCCCACGTTGTGGCGCGTCTGGTTGTACTCCTCGCCCGGGTTGCCGAGCCCGACGACAAGCAGGTCGGCCGAGGCCCCCGTCCGGGGGCTACGCCGGAACACTGTCTCTCCCTCGCCTTCCGGTAGCGGCCCCTCGGGGGGTGGCTACCCCTCCTCGGAGGAAGCCGAAGCGCCGTCGCCGGACTCGGCCGCAGCCTCGCCGCCTTCGCCCTCGGCGCCTTCGCCCTCGCCTTCCTCGCCTTCCTCGCCCTCGGCGGCCTCGGGCTCTTCACCGAGGTCGACCACGACCGGCGTGGAGACGTGGGCCACGAGATCACCAGGTTCCTGCGTGCTGATGACCCCGGGCGGAAGCTTCAGGTCGGCCACGGTGAGCTGATCGCCGATGTTCAGCGCGCTCACGTCGGCCTCGATGGAGTTCGGCAGGTCGCCCGGCTTGGCTTCGATCGAGAGCGTGAACGTGTCCTGCTCGAGGAGGCCGCCTTCCTTCACGCCCTGCGCCTCACCGGTGAGGTGGATCGGCACCTCGGCGGCCACCGCCACGTCACGGCTCACCCGGATGAAGTCCACGTGGACGAGGTTGCGACGCACCGGGTGGCGCACCAGCTGCCGGGCGAGGACGAGGTCCTGCTTGCCCGACATGTCGAGGCTGATCAACGTGTTCATGCCGCCGGGCCCGTGCAGGATGTGCTCGAACTCCCGGCTCGGGACCGCCACCGGCGTCGGGTCGCTACCCAACCCGTAGACGATCGCCGGAACCTTGCCCTCGCGCCGGATCTTCCGAGCCGCCGACTTCCCGATCGGCCGGTTCGCATCCGCAACCAGCGTGACCTCTTGCGCCATCTCCACCAACCTCCAAAGACCTGAACCCGCAGAGGTTAGCGGAGGACACCGCTCCACCTTTCAGCGGCCGCCCCGGTCAGGCCGCCTCGGCTTCCCGCCGCAGCCGGAAAACCTCGTCGGCGATCCCGCCCGGCCGCTCCCGGATGTCCTCCGTGCTGTACCGCTTGGTGGTCCACCCGATGAGACCGGCCTGCTCGTCCCGCGCCTCGTCCCGCATCCGATCCAACAGCCCTTTGTGCCATCGGTCCCCATCTGCCTCGAAGCCCAGCCGCAGGTCGGGATAGGCGGCATCGAAGATGGCCGTCCCGCCGCCAGGCAGCCGCAGTTTGAACTGCCGTTCCGGCTCTGGCAGCCCATAAGCCCTGAACACCTCCAGCAGCTCATCCTCCAACCCCGTCTGGGATGGCTGCTTACCCTGCCGACGCTCATCGACAAGTTCAGCGAGCAGTACCGCCCCAGGCACATGGAGCCCAAGGGCCCGGGTCAGCACCCTCTCGATCGCCGTCAATGAAGTGAGCTTCCGGACGAGCACGTCGTCGAGGGCACCTCCGAGGCGGTTTCGCTCCGTGCCGTCACCGGCGAGGTCGAGCAGGGTCCACGCAGGGGACGTGACCGGAATCAGGCCGATCCTCGACCGGTCGACGGCAGTGAGGACATCTCTGCGGTGCGCTCGGAAGCCGTCAATCCGTGGGGCTGTCCGCCCTGAGACCGTTACTTCTGGCTCGTCGCACCGGATACGGCGCAGGCCATAGAGACTGGCAGCGCACCGATGGGAGGCGAGAGCCCCGTCCCCAGCTGCCAGCACGGCCGCCATGACTCGAAACTCGAAGGAGTCCCTCGTCCCGGTGACGGCGTAGATCCCCCGGTGCACCCTGAAAAGGACCCCCGCCGTGACCCGATGCCTGATGGCCTTTTCGGTGAACCCGAGCGCGGTCAATTGAGCGAGAGTCACAAGGCCATGCTGGCGACCGGCCAGCCGGAGAAGCGCAGCATCATTCATGGCGACATCGAAGTCACTCGAGGTCGGTCTGCGCATCCGAATTTGCAGAAACCTGCCCTCAGGGGGCGGTTTCTGCAAAGCGGGATGGAGGATCCGGCTTAGAGGTTGTCGCCCTCGAAGATCTGGCTCACGCTCGTGTCCTCGAAGACGGCGTCGAGGGCGTCGGCGATGATCGGGGCGATCGAGAGGACCTTTAGTTCGGGGAACTGCTTCCCGTCTTCGACCGGGAGCGTGTTCGTGAGGATGACCTCTTTGATCGGGGCGTTCTTCAGCCGATCAATGGCCGGACCCGACAGGACGCCGTGGGTGGCGGCGACGTAGACCTCGGCGGCGCCCTTGTCGATCAACAGCTCGGCGGCCGAGGTGATCGTGCCGGCGGTGTCGATCATGTCGTCGATCAGCACGCAGGGGCGGCCGATAACGTCGCCGACGATGACCGAGGCGACGGCCACGTTGTGGCGGGGGCGCCGCTTGTCGATGATGGCCAGGTCGGCGTTGAGGTGGTTGGCCAGGCGCTGGGCCAGCTTCACCCGGCCGGCGTCGGGCGAGACGACGACGGGGTCGCCCTCGATGGTGTCGAGCAGGTACGAGGACAGCACCGGCAGGGCGGTGAGGTGGTCGACCGGCATGTTGAAGAAACCCTGGATCTGACCGG
>JAICGL010000519.1 GCA_025923175.1 Acidimicrobiia bacterium | reverse complement strand
TGACGGGTAGGTGTCACCTCGGGAACCAGCGTACGTTCAGGGGTGCGCTGCCGAAATCGAACGCCGGAACGCGGATGACAGCCGGTCGAGGGCGGCAGCGGTGAGGACACCGCCATCGAGTACGCCGTAGGTATCTCGGCGCACGGCGGCCGGGCGTTCCGGCGTGCCGAAGCCGTCGAGCACAACGGCTGCGCCGTCGAGTTCCTGCGTGGCGGTGTAGTCGTTGGAGACGGCGGCGACCGGGACGTTGGCGGCGCGGGCGGCTTGGACGCCGTTGTCGGAATCCTCGACCGCAACGGTCGTGCCCGGTTCGGCCCCGAGGGCACGCAGCGCGGCGAGGTAGGCGTCGGGCTCGGGCTTGCGGCGGGGGCAGTCGTCGCCGGTGACGACGGCGGCGAAGCGGGAGAGGCCGAAGTGGCGGTCGAGAAGCGGCGCCACCCAGGCCCGGGTACCGGTGGTGGCCACGGCGACCGTCACGCCTGCGGCGGCAAGCTCGTCGAGGAGTCGCAGCGTCCCGGGCCGGGCCGGGACCTCTCCGGCCTCGGCCATCGCCACGAACAGTTCGGTCTTGCGGGCGTGGAGCCGGGGGACGAGGTCGTCTCGCTCCGCCGTCCCGACGCCGCGCTCCGACAGGTAGGTGTGCAGCCGGCGCTGCCCGCCGGTCATGGCGAGCAGCCGGCCATACGTTTCCTCGTCCCAGCGGTCGGGGAGGCCGAACTCGGCGAAGGCCTGGTTGAAAGCGACGCGGTGTCCGTCGCGCTCGCTGTCGACGAGCGTCCCGTCGACGTCGAAGATCACGGTCCGAAGGGCAGCCATGGATCAACGCTACGGGAGCAGCGGCCGTCACTCCCCGGGAATCCCCCCTCGTCTCCCCCCGGGGTGGGTCCTAGGCCGCAAGTAGCTTGCGGTGATGGCTGCCACGATCCGCAAACTTCTCGTTGCCAACCGCAGCGAGATCGCCATCCGGGTGTTCCGGGCGGCGCGCGAGCTCGGCATCGCCACGGTCGGGATCTACTCGATCGAGGACCGGTTCGGCCTGCACCGGTTCAAGTCGGACGAGAGTTACCTGGTCGGGCGGGGCCACGAACCAGTCCAGGCGTACCTCGGAATCGACGACATCCTCCGGGTGGCGGCCGACTCAGGCGCCGACGCCGTGCATCCCGGCTACGGGTTCCTCTCCGAGAACCCCGCGTTCGCCGAGGCCTGCGAGGGTCAGGGACTCGTCTTCATCGGCCCCCCGCCGGACGTCATGCGGCGGCTGGGCAACAAGGTGTCGGCCCGGGTGATGGCCGAAGAGGCCGGCGTGCCGGTCGTGCCCGCCACCGGTGCGCTGCCCGACGACCCGGTCGAGGTGGCCCGCCTGGCCCGTGAAGTCGGCTTCCCGCTCATGGTCAAGGCCAGCTGGGGTGGCGGCGGTCGCGGCATGCGGATGGTCACTGCCGAGGACGAGCTCGCCGAGCAGGTCGCCGTCGGCCGGCGCGAGGCCCAGGCGGCCTTCGGCAACGACGAGGTCTTCCTCGAGCGGCTGGTCGAACGGGCCCGCCACATCGAGGTGCAGATCCTCGGCGACGCCGCCGGGACGGTCGTCCATCTCCACGAACGGGACTGCAGTGTCCAGCGGCGCCACCAGAAGGTGGTCGAGGCCGCTCCGGCCACCACCCTCACCGACGCTCAGCGGGCTGAAGTGTGCGACGCCGCCGTGCGCCTCGCCCGGGCCGCCGGCTACCGCAACGCCGGGACCGTCGAGTTCCTCATGGACGCCGACTCCGGCCGGTTCTTCTTCATCGAGGTCAACCCGCGCCTCCAGGTTGAGCACACCGTCACCGAGGTCGTGACCGGCATCGACATCGTGAAGGCGCAGATCCGCATCGCCGAAGGCGCCAAGATCGGCACGCCCGAGAGCGGCGTCCCCCACCAGGACGACATCCGGGTCACCGGGTGCGCCCTCCAGTGCCGCATCACCACCGAGGCTCCGGAGAACCGGTTCATCCCCGACTACGGCAGGATCAGCGCCTACCGGGGCGCCACCGGCTTCGGCATCCGGCTCGACGGCGGCACCGCCTACTCCGGCGCCATCGTGACGCCGTTCTACGACTCCCTGCTGGAGAAGGTGACGGCCTGGGCGCCCACGCGCGACGAGGCCATCGCCCGGATGAGCCGGGCCCTGCACGAGTTCCGCATCCGCGGAGTGAAGACGAACATCGCCTTTCTCGGCGCGCTGCTCGACCACCCGACGTTCAGGTCCGGGGGGTACACAACCCGGTTCATCGACGAGACACCCGAACTGCTGCACTTCCCCCGCCGCCGGGACCGGGCGACCCGCCTGATGTCGTTCCTCGCCGACGTCATGGTCAACGGCAACCCGGAGGTGGCCGGCCGGCCCGCTCCGGGGCGCCAACCGCCGGCGCCGGTCCCCGCCGGGCTTCCCCGCTCGCCGGAGCCGGGCACCCGGCAACTGCTCGAGGATCTCGGCCCCGAGGGGTTCGCCGCCTGGATGCGGGCGGAGGAACGCCTGCTCGTCACCGACACGACGTTCCGGGACGCGCACCAGTCGCTGCTGGCCACCCGGATGCGGACCTACGACCTGCTCGGCCCGGCGCAGGCCTACGCCACCTCACTCACCGGCCTGCTGTCGCTGGAGGCCTGGGGCGGGGCGACGTTCGACGTGGCCATGCGGTTCCTCAAGGAAGACCCCTGGGAGCGCCTCGCCGCCCTGCGCTCGGCCGTCCCCACGATCGCCCTCCAGATGCTGCTGCGGGCGTCGAATGCCGTCGGGTACACCAACTATCCCGACAACGTCGTGCGCTTCTTCGTGCAGCGCTCGGCCGAGGCCGGCGTCGACATCTTCCGCGTCTTCGACTCGCTCAATTGGGTGGAGAACATGCGGGTGGCCATCGACGCCGTCCGCGACACCGGCAAGGTCTGCGAGGCGGCCATCTGCTACACCGGCGACCTCACCGACCCGTCCCGAGGCCGCTACGACCTCGGCTACTACGTCGCCCTGGCCCGGGAACTCGAGCAGGCCGGAGCCCACGTGCTGGGCATCAAAGACATGGCCGGTGTCTGCAAGCCCGAAGCGGCCAGGCGGCTGGTCCGGGCGCTGCGGGAGGAGGTCGGCCTGCCCGTCCACCTCCACACCCACGACACCAGCGGCATCTCGGCCGCCACCATCCTGGCCGCCGCCGAGGCCGGAGTCGACGCCGTCGACGCCGCCATGGATCCCATGAGCGGGCTGACCTCCCAGCCCAACCTCGGCTCCCTCGCCGACGCGCTGCGGGGCAGCCCGAGGGACACCGGGCTTCCCCGGGCGGCGCTGGCCTCGGTGGCGACCTACTGGGAAGGCGTGCGCCGCTTCTACGCCGCCTTCGAGAGCGACATGCGGGCCGGCACGGCATCGGTCTACGAACACGAGAT
>JAICGL010000518.1 GCA_025923175.1 Acidimicrobiia bacterium | reverse complement strand
GGGCCCGCCGGTGTTCGCGCAGGCGATGGTGCACGCCTACGAGCACCACGAGGAGGACCCCGTCCGGAAGTGCTTCTTCTCGATCACCCGCGACGAGGTGAACCACGAGGAGGCCTGCGGGCGGGCGATCCAGCGGCTGGTACCGGGTGGGCCGCTCGACTTCGAGCCCACGACCGACCTCGAGCGGGCCGCCCACAACAACATCTCGTGGCTGTACCACAACGGCGGCCGGTACTGGAACGGCTACGCCGCCTCGCTCGGCAAGTACCCCCTCGCCGTGCTGTTCACCTCGTTCATGATGGGTGAGGTCGCCTCCTCGACGCTGTTCCGGGGAATGGCCGACCAGGCCCGCCATCCCGTGTTCCAGCAGCTCTTCACCAACGTCGGGCGCGACGAGAGCCGGCACCTGGCGATCTGCCTCCAGCTCCTCGACAAGGACTGGCCGGGCCTCGACGACGACATCAAGCCACTGGTGACCCGGCAGCTGCGGGCCGGCTTCGTCTTCCTGTCGATGATCCTCTGGGAGCCCCCGCAGCAGTTCTGGGAGCTGCCCGACTACTACCTCGCCAACCACCGGGTGCTGATGAGCCACGCCCGCGACGCCGGGCTCGGGGTCCTCACGTACGAGGAGCAGGCCGAGAACTGGCGACTGGCGCTGGGGCGGGTGGCCAAGATCGTGCAGCGTTGGGGCATCGAGTTCCCCGCCATCCCCGAACTCGACGTGGCCGGCGTCGACGTCGGCGACATCGACCTCGAAGACATCATCCCCGTCTTCTAGAACCCTTGTGCACTAAGGCGTTTTGGTCAGTACGCCGGTGAAGATGGCGGCCGCGCCGCGGGCAAGGTCTTCGATGCTCAGGTCGCCGTCGGGGTCGTACCAGTAGTACGTCCAGTTGGCCGCCCCGAGGACCAGGAAGGCGGCCGTCCGGGGTGAGATGGGATGGCCGAGGGCCCCGGCGGCGTCGGCGAAGCGGTCGACGATCTGACGCTCCAGGCCTTTGACTTCGGCACGCCACTCCGGCCGGAGCAGGTCGAGGCGGAGCAGCAGGGGGGTGACCACCCGCAGTCGGGTGGAGAACGACCGGACGTAGGCGTCGACCAGGGTGGCCAGCCGCTCGGCCGGTTCGACGTCGTCGCCGGGGTCGGCGGTTGCCAGGTCGTCGACCACCTCCTGGAGGGACCCCTGCAGGAGGCCGTGCAGCAGGTGCTCCTTGGAAGCGAAGTAGTGGTACACGCCCGCCTTGGAGAAGCCCGCAGCCTGAGCGACGTCAAGCATGGTGGCGCCCTCGTAACCCCGCTGGGCGAAGACCTGGCCGGCGGCGGCCAACACTGCCGCCGCCTTGTCGTCGTGGTCCGGCGCGGTCGGACGAGCCATCGGGCAACAGTGTGCCGCGTTTACGCACCCGCCGTGCGGAGGACCCTTCGGCTATCCGGCCTGGACGGCGGTGAGGCAGGCCAGGTCGACGATGTCGCTGACCGAGCAGCCCCTCGACAGGTCGTTCATCGGCCGGGCCAGCCCCTGAAGGAGCGGGCCGATGGCGGCTGCTCCGCCGAGCCGCTGCGCCAGCTTGTAGCCGATGTTGCCGGCGTCGAGGTCGGGGAACACCAGCACGTTGGCCTGACCGGCGATCGTGCTGCCGGGGGCCTTGCTGGCCGCCACTTCGGGGACGATCGCCGCGTCGACCTGCAACTCCCCGTCGACGACGAAGTCGGGCCGCCGGGCCTTGACGATCTGGGTGGCCCGCACGACCTTGTCGACCTTGGCGTGGACTGCGCTGCCCTTCGTGGAGAAGCTGAGCAGGGCGACCTTCGGCTCGACCTGGAGGAAGGCGGCGGCCGTCCCGGCCGAGGCGATGGCGACATCGGCCAGCTGCTCGGCGGTCGGGTCGGGAATCACGCCGCAGTCGGCGAACACCAGCGCGCCGCCGGCGCCGACCTCAGTGTTGGGGAAGACCATGAGGAAGCAGCCCGACACGCTGGTGACGCCCTTGGCCGGGCCGATGCCGTGGAGGGCGGCCCGCACCGTGGCGGCGGTTGTGGTGGCGCAGCCGGCCACGCACCCGTCGGCTTCTCCGGTGGCGACCATCAGCGAGGCGAACAGCAGCGGGTTGGTCACCGCCGCCCGCGCCGACTCCTCGGTCAGCTCACACTGGCGGCGGATCTCCAGGTAACGCTCGGCGAGCTCGTCGCGGCGTGCGGCGATGAGGTCGGCTTCGCAGAGGATCGGCTGGGCCAGCCCTTCGCCGGTCAGGATGCGGGCCGCTTCCTTAACTCGCGGGTCGTCGCACTCGGGCAGGACGATCCGCCGGGGGTTGGCCCGGGCCCGGTCGCGGATGCGGGTGAGGACAGCGTTGGCAGCGGGTGCCGATGTCGTGGTGGTGGTCATTCGACCCCGTCGAGGAGGCCGGCCTCGACCTCGACTTCGGCGGCCAGGAGGTACTGGGCGTAGGTCTTGCCCTGGGGGTCGAGGATCAGCGACAGGGTGCCGCCACCGCCGAGGCTTTCGTGGAGGAGGAAGTTGCAGGCCAGGAGGTTGGGCACCTCGTGGCGCTCCACGTCGCCCTTGCAGATCCCGGCGAAGCGGTCCTTCACGAACGCCGGGGTGATGTGCTCCACCATCCAGTGGTAGATGGCCTCGCTGCGGGCGAGGACGCCGACGTTGGAGGTGTCGCCCTTGTCGCCGGAGCGGGCCAGGCACAGCCGGGAGAGCGGCACCGTGACCGTCTGACCGTTGCCTCCGCCGGACGGGCGTGGTGGTAGCGACGGAGCGCTGAAGGCCGGCTCTGCGGGGGCGGTGGTCGCCAGGTCGAGATGGGGAACGTCGACGTTGTCGTCGCCGACGACCACCCGCATCGGTACGCAGGCCCGGTCGATCAGTGCGGGCCAGTAGCCGACGACGTCGGCCGCCCGGGGCCGGCCCTGGTCGGCGAGGACGGTGATGCCGGGGACCGAGCCCAGCACGCGAGGTACGACCTGGACGCCGAAGCGGCTGTTGATCTTCTTCTCGTCGTGATCGCGCACCGCCAGCTGGACCATGAGCTCGCTCGGCTCCGAGTCGGTCAGCGGCGGGTGGGTGGCGTTCCAGGCCAGGAACTGCGTGCAGGTGTCCTCGTAGATCTCGGTGCCGCCGGCGCTTTCCCAGACGAGCTGGGCGACCTTCTCGGCCTTGGCCAGCGTGTCGGGGCCGGTGACCACGAGCCGGCCGAAGGCCCGGTAGCCGTGGGAGAAGCTGACCGACACCTTGAGCTTCTCGGGCGGCGGCTCGCCGACGATGCCGCTCACCTTGACGCGGTCGGGCCCGTCCTGGGTGAGGCGGATGGAGTCGAACCGGGCGATGCAGTCGGGAGCGAGGTACTGCGGCGCTCCCATCTCGTAGAGGAGCTGCTCGCTGATCGAATGCACGCTGACGAGACCGCCCGTCC
>JAICGL010000517.1 GCA_025923175.1 Acidimicrobiia bacterium | reverse complement strand
AGGCGGCGCTCGACGCCGAGGCCGGCCGCCTGGCCGGCGAGGTCGAGAAGATGAACGCCGACCCCGACTACAAGAGCCACGCCCACCAGCACCACTCGTACATGGCCCGCAGCCGCTACGCCGACCAGGTCGAGACGTACTTCTCGCTGTTCCCCCGCGAGCAGCTCCACTTCATCCGGGCGGAGGACTTCTTCGCCGACCCCGGTGTGGAGTACGCCAAGGTCCTCGAGTTCCTCGGCATCAAGGCGCACAGCCTGGGCGACTACAAGAAGCACAACGGCTACAAGCGCACGCCGATGGCGGCCGAGACCCGCCAGCGCCTGGAGGAGCACTTCGCCGACTCCAACGCCCGGCTGGAGAAGCTGCTGGGGCCGCGCTTCACCTGGGCGGGCTGATGGCCATCGCCACCACCGAGCCGGAAACGGTCCCGGGCCCGGAGGCGGCGGCCGAAGAGGAACGGAAGGCCAGAGACGACACCGCCACGCTGGCGCGCGGCGGTCTCCTCAACCACGTTGGTGCGATCGGCACGGGCCTCTTCACGTTCGCCCTCGTCACGGTCCTCACCCGGGGTTTGGGGGCGGCGAGCTACGGGGCCTTCGTGTCGGCCATGGGCCTGTTCACGATCCTGTCCAACACCGCCGAGCTGGGTGCCGACACCGGCCTGGTCCGGTCCATCTCCCGCCTGCGGGCGCTCGACCGGGTCCGCGACATCCGCAAGACGCTCTATGTGGCGCTCTTCCCGCCGCTCGTCGTCTCCGCTCTGTTCGGGCTGGCGCTGTGGATGTGGGCGCCCCAGCTCGCCGAGATCTTCGGCAAGGGCGAGGGCCGCGACCAGATCGCCGACTTCGCCCGCTGGATGGCGCCGCTCCTGCCCGCCGCCGGGCTCATCCGGGTGATCCTCTCCGGTACCCGGGGCTTCGGCACGATGATCCCGAGCGTGGTGGTCGACAAGCTCGGCCGCCCCGGCATCCAGGTGGCGCTGGCGCTGGCCATCCTCCTCGTGGCCGGGAACGGCCACGCCAACCACGGCCTCATCGCCCTGGCGTGGGCTCTGCCCTTCCTCATCGGGACCGCCGGCGGCCTGTGGTGGCTGTGGGGCCTGCTCCTCAAGGAGGAGCGCCGCGACCGGCGGACCAACGGGAGGCGCCGGAGCCGGCCGACCATGCTGCTGGCCGAGAAGTTCTGGCGCTTCACCGCGCCGCGCGGCCTGGCCGGCATCTTCCAGGTCGTCGTGCTGTGGCTCAACACGCTGCTGGTCGGGCGCCTCGACTCCACCAAGGCGGCCGGGATCTTCAACGCCGCCACCCGCTACATCACCGCCGGGCTCATGGTCGGCGTGGCCGTCCAGCAGGTGGCCGGGCCCAAGCTGTCGGAGCTGATGGCCCAGCGCAGCTGGGACAGGGCCCGCGGCGTCTACCAGACCACGACCGGCTGGCTCATGGTCGCCACCTGGCCGCTCTACCTGTCGTTCGCCATCTTCGCCCCGACGCTCCTGCGCCTCTTCGGCAATGGCTTCGGCGGCGGGGCCGACGCCCTCCAGGTGCTCGGCCTGACGATGCTGGTGGCCACCGCGGTCGGCACCGTCGACATGGTGCTCCTCATGGGCGGCAAGAGCTCCTGGAACCTGTTCAACACGGTGGTGGCGCTCTCGTCGAACATCGCCTTGAACCTGATCCTCATCCCCCGCTACGGCGGGACGGGCGCCGCCATCGCCTGGTCGTCGAGCATCATCTTCACCAACCTGCTGCCGCTGGTGCAGGTGTGGAAGTTCCTCGGGATGCACCCCTTCGGGCGAGGCTTCCCCAAAGCGGCGCTGGCCGCGATTGCCGCCTACGGGGCGCTCGGCCTCGTGTTCCGGGCGGCACTGGGCACCTCCCTGCCGGTCTTCCTCGCTTACGAGGCAGTGGCCGGGCTGCTCTACCTGGCGATGCTGTGGCGCCATCGGGAGATCCTGCAGCTCGACGTGCTGGTCGGTGAGCTGCAGCGCAAGAACCGCCGGTCCAAGTCGCCTCAGCCGACCGACGCCTAACTCATTCCGAACGCGCAGAGGGGGCACCCTCTCGAGTGCCCCCTCCTTGCGCTTCCCCAAGCCCCGGGGCTCGGGGTGTCCCCGAAGGGACAGTCGCTTAGGTCCCCAGTTCTTGGCGAGTCTGCGCTGATCGTGGTCAGCACAGGTCGCAGCCGAAGCCTAAGCGAATCTGGCACTCAATGCCAGCGCCGTAGGCTGACGTCGGCCGTGAGATCACGGCCCCGACCGCGGCCGTCGCGGTAGTAACCGCCGCCGGGCCGGAACACCGTCTTGCCGTCGGCGTTGCGGAACTCACCGCTCCCGCCCCGGATCGGCAGGGTGGCGTGGCCGTCGTCGAAGTCGTCGCCGTCGATCGTCCCGGCCATGCGGAGGTCGCCGTCGGGCAGGCGGAAGATCACGTCGCAGTGCGACTTCGAATCCCGCCAGTGCCGGCTGCGGGCCTGCGTCACCCGGCAGTCGGCGACCCCGTCACCGACCCGGCTCCGGTAGTCGAGCAGTCTGAAGGCCACCGACCAGCGATCCCCCCGGCTGACGCCCCGGCGACCCCGGTCATCAGAGTCGTGGTCGACGATCTTCACCCCCAGCGAGAAGCGCCGGTCGTTGTCGTACCGGTCGTAGCGGTTGTAGTCGTGGCGGTCGTACCGATAGCCCTTCCGGCGGTACCGGTCGTCCCGGTCCCGATGACGGTCGTCGGCCGAGGCCACCGGCAGGGCCAGCACCATGCTGCCCAGCACGATTCCAGACGCGACGAGTAGACCCAGCTTGCGCACCGCGTGCCCCCAATCTCCCCGCTGCCGGGATGCGGGTCACCCCGGCGGTGTTGCCCACTGTCGGCCCTGGTGGACTGAGCAGTTTGGGTAAGGCGGAGCGTAACCAGAACCTGGCATTCGGTGCAACGTGGCATCCGGTGTACAAATCGGACATTTGGGATTAGTCGGACGGTGGCTCCAATGTCGCGGCCGATCCCAGTGCGTCAGGTCCGAAACGCTGGCGAACTGCATCAACAACTGACTGAATAGCCCCACCATCATCAAGGGCTTTTTCCTCGCCGAAGAGGGATGTCTGATGGGCGGCGCCGGCGGTCAGGTTGCTCACGCTGACGCCGAGGAGCCGGACACCGCCGCTGGTGTCGACCTTGTCGAGCAGGGCGAGGGCCTGGCGGGCGATCTCGCTCGAGACGGCGAACGGCTCGGGCAGGGTCGCCGAGCGGGTGATCGTGCGAAAGTCGGGGAACCGGACCTTGAGGGTGACGGTGCGGCCGGCAATGCCGTGGTCGCGCAGGCGGGTGCCGACCCGCTCGGCCATCCTCCGCACCTCCCGGTCGAGCGCCTCCCGGTCGGCGACATCGCGGGGAAAGGTCTCCTCCTGGCCGATCGACTTCGTCTCCCGGTCGGGT
>JAICGL010000516.1 GCA_025923175.1 Acidimicrobiia bacterium | reverse complement strand
TCTCCGTCTGCGGGAAGGCGACGACGTCGGGCGGGTGGGGGAACTCGCCCCGGAAGGCCCGCACGACGTCGCGGTAGGAGCGGCCGTAGGCGTGTCGGGCCCGCTCATAGGTGGACGTGTCGCAGATGGGCGCCAGCGCCGCTGGCGGCTCGATTCGAGGAGGGCGGAGGTCCAGTGCCGCGACGGGGACAGGTGTCCTCCGTTCAGGCGTGATCCCGAAGAATCCCGCCAGCAGCGCGCCCAAACCGTCGAGCCGGTCGCCGGTGAGTGCGGATGTCTCGAGGCCCCAGCCCCACCATGACCGTCGTCCGGTAGTCACCGGAGCGTCCAGGGGCTGCGATCGTCAGTCTGCTTCGTCACCGGGGTCGGGGGGAGAAGCCGGGCGGTTCTTGAGGCCCAGCTCGTCACGAAGCTCGATGTGCTCAGCCTGGAGGATGGCGAGTTCGGATTCCACGGCAGCAAGGCGGGCTTCGAGGGCCGCCAGCCGGTCGGGGCCGACCGGGGCAGCCGGGGTGGTGGACGTGCCGGCGGCTGCGGCGGGTGCCCGGGCGGGGCGGTCCTCCTCGGCCCAGTCGGCATGTGTGTCCGCCTGGGTGGCAGGGGAGCCGGCGGCGGGGGTCGTTCCGGACGCAGATGCGGCCTGGGTCGTGTAGGCGGCGTCGATCGGGCCGCTCAGAAGCTGGCCGTAGCGGGCTTCCTTCTGGCCCGGCTGCCGTTCGAGCCGGATGACGAGCGGCTCTTCTCTGCTTGCCAGCTCTTCCAGCGTCGTCTCGACCTCGGACAGTCCGCTGAAGGTGTGCATGCGCTCCGTGCGGGTGCGGAGCTCGCCGACGGTCTGTGGACCCCGCAGGGCCAGCACCGCCAGGAGCGACACCTCTCCCTGTGTCAGGCCCAACGCCTCATCGATGATGTGACGGTGCTTGGGCACCCGCGCCCCGGGCGTGTGGATCACCCGGGCCAGACCCCGCTGTCGCAGCGCCGTCAGCGTGACGCGGACGGTGTTGGTGTCGTAGGCCACGACCGGGCTGCGGTTGGAGAGCTGGTTGCAGGCCGCCACTACGGCGTTCTCGGTCAACGGGTAGCTGTCGGGCGTGGTGAGCTGCTTCTCCACCAGGCAGGCGACGACGCGCAGTTCTTCAGGGGTGAGGGGTTCCATGGAGAATCCAGACTATTGGGGGACGGGTAGGGTGCGACGGTGGCCAGTTCGCTGGTGACCAATGTGGTGCGGGGCCGGCAGGAACCCGACCGGCTGCTCCTGCTCATCCACGGCAAGGGCGCCGACGAGCACGACCTCGAGCCGCTCATCCCGTACCTCGATCCTGAGGGCCGGTTCCTGACGGTGGTGCCCCGGGCGCCGCTCTCGTTCATGGGCGGCTGGCAGTGGTACGAGACGGATGGCATCCCAAAAGGCGGGCCGGAGCTCATCGCCGGGGTCGATGCCCTCGATGATCTGCTCGACTCCTGCTGTGCCGAGTACGGGTTCGACCGGTCGCAGTCCATCGTGGCCGGGTTCTCCCAGGGTTGTGCCATGGCGCTGGCCCTGGGGCTGCGGAGCGGCGACCGGCCGCGGCCGGCGGGCCTGCTCGGGATGAGCGGTTTCCTGCCCGAACGCGAGGGGCTGTCGTACGACTTCGGCGCGGCTCCGCCCGTCCTCATCCAGCACGGCAGCGCCGACCCACTGATCACTGCCGACCATGGCCGGCGGGCTGCGGCCCGCCTCGGCGCCGAGGGCGTGCCGGTCGTTTACCGGGAGTACGCGATGGCCCATCAGGTGACCCCGGAGAGCACGCAGGACGCCATGGCCTGGCTGGCGCTGGTTCTCACCGGACAGCGGCCGGCGGAGCCCGTCGCCGGTTAGGAGGGCGCAGTTCCCTCCTAGGCCCCGGCCGTGCGGCGCTCGGCCCGCGACGGCTTCTTCTCCTTCTGGGGCAACAGGTCCCGGAGGCTCTTCTCCGGCCGTCCGATGAGGTATCCCGCCACCCCGCCGAGGGCAGCGCAGCCGAAGATCACCCAGATCAGCGCGATGTTGACCGAGAAGATCAGGAAGTTGACATCGACCGGGTCGGCATTCTGCAGCACGAAGATGGCAAAGACGACGGCGATCAGCGCGAGCTGGACGATCTTGACGAGCCGCTCCGCCCGCTTGGCCTCAAGGTTTTGCAGCTGGGTCCGAAGCCAGGCCACCCGCGGCATGTCCGGGCTCAGCGCCCGCTGCGCATTGCTGGCCGTCATGACCTCGTCGGTGGCGGTCACGGTCGGTTCGGCGATCGAAGACGTGTCGGGCATGGGCTTGGGTCGGGTCCCGGCCCGCTTGGCACGCACCGAGGTCCGCCGCGACCTGGGCGCACTGCCCTTGGAGTCGCCGCCGCTACTGGTGCTCTGGCTCCTGCTGCTGCCCCTGCTCCTGCCTGCCACCGTCGTACCTCCTCGCCCGCTGCCGGCCCTTTGGCGCCGGCAGCGCCCATCGCCGGGGCATGTACCCGAATGTCAGGGGCTGGTAATCGCCGAGGAGACAGCTGAGCAGTCCGAGCTTGTCTCCTACCGGATGCCGATGCGGCCCGGGGCGCCTTCAACGGTGTGGCCGATGACGGCGGCGGCGGGGGTGCCGCGGCGGCCGAGTGCCGCCACCAATGCGCCCGCCCGGCTCGGCTCGACGGCCAGGAGGAGACCGCCGGAGGTCTGGGCGTCGGCCAGAAGGAGTTGCTCGTCGTGAGAGAGGCCGGCCCACTCGACGTCGGGATCGACGAAGGCGTGGTTGCGCTGGGTGCCGCCAGCCACCATCCCGGCGGCCAGGAGGTCACGCACGCCGTCGATCACCGGCACCCGGCTGGGGTCGATGCGAGCAGACACACCGGAGGCAATCAGCATCTCGCGGAGGTGACCGAGGAGCCCGAAGCCGGTGACGTCGGTGGCGGCGTTGACGCCGACCTCGAGGGCGGCGTCGCGGGCGGCCTCGTTGAGAGTCGTCATGAGGCGGATGGCTTCGGCCAGCAGGGCTGGGGGCGCCTCGTCCCGCTTGAGCGCGGTGGAGATGACGCCGAGGCCGATCGGCTTCGTCAGGACGAGCGCGTCGCCAGGGCGGGCTCCGGCGTTGGTCAGCACGGCCCGGGGATCGACGGTCCCGATGACGGCCAGGCCGTACTTCGGTTCGGCGTCGTCGATGGAGTGGCCGCCGACGACGAGGGCGCCGGCACTGCGAACGGCTGCGGCGCCGCCGTCGATGACCCGGGCCAGCAGTTCGAAGGGCAGTCCCTCCCGGGGCCAGCCCACCAGGTTGAGGGCCATGACCGGCCGGGCGCCCATGGCGTAGATGTCGGACAGGGCGTTGGTGGCGGCCACCCGTCCGAAGTCGTAGGGGTCGTCGACGATGGGGGTGAAGAAGTCGGCGGTGAAGACGATGGCCAGGTCGTCGCGCAGCCGGTAGAC
>JAICGL010000515.1 GCA_025923175.1 Acidimicrobiia bacterium | reverse complement strand
GGGCTCCGGCGATCCAGGCGAGACCGGCGGCGACGAGGCTGCCCCCTCCGGCCACCGTCAGGGGGCCGCTGTCGGCTGCCGTCTGGGGCAGGCGGGGTGGAGTCTCGGCCGTGGGAAGGACCGCCTCTGACGGACGCCGGGGCTCGGCCGGGGCGGTCGTCGGCGGTGGGGCGGGTTCCATCGGCGGCGGAGCCGGCACCGGGGTGATGTCGGGTGCAGGCGGCGGACCGGCGCTCTCCAGCGGGGGTGGCGGGACGAACGGAGATGGACCGCCACCGGGGCCAGGGCCGGGCCCGCCCGGGCCGGAGTCGTCAGGGGGCGGGCTGCTCGGCACCTCGGGCGTTGGCGTGCCGACGGGCGGGGGCCCCGAGTTGCGTTTGACGGCCGAGAAGTCGGCGACGGCCGGGACGGCGGTGACGCAGGTCGCCGCCTCCGCGCAGGGATCGGCGGGCGCGTCGGGAAGCCCCGCCGCCATCGCCGGCGCAACCGCCAGGCCGGCGGCGACGACGGCCGCGCTCGCGCCTGCAGCGATTTTGCGCAACATGGAGAGCCTCCTCGGAGCAGAACAGGGCGGGGGACGCGCCTTTCGCCCCGCTTTATTCCCTTTCGGGCTCCCCAGGACCTTCTTCTTGGCCTTGTTCTTTCTGCTGATCGAAGAATTGGCCGAGGGCGGCAAAGAGTGCCGCCGCCGACTCCTGGTCGAACTCGTCGGCGCTCGCCGGCAGGAGCGGGAAGCCCCCGGCGGCGACGGGGCCGGCCGAGCCGGAGAGGTCGGGCGGGCCGGCCCGGAGTATCTCAGCCAGCCGTTTCATCACCCGCTCGCGCTTCTCTTCAGGAGTCTCCTCCGGCGGGCCCGACTCGGACTCGTCCACGAGGGGCACGGTAGCGTCGCAGGCCGTGATCGTGGACAGCTACCGCTTCCTGCCCCGCTCGTTCATCCCGCTCTACAGCCAGACGTCGCCGGCGCCGGGAGACGACGGGCCGGTCTGGGCACCGTTCGAGAAGCGCCTCGGCGAGGCCCAGATCGCTCTCCTGACGTCGGCGGGCCTCTACCTCAAAGGCGTTCAGCCTCCCTTCGACGCGGAGCGGGAGAAGGCCGAGCCGACCTGGGGCGACCCGACCCACCGGGTTCTCCCCCATCCGCTCGACCCCCAGGCCCTCGGGATGATGCACCTGCACATCAACCACGAGGATCCGCTGGCCGACCCTGAGATCGCGCTTCCCCTTCGCGGCCTTCAGGATCTGGTGGACGAAGGCCGTGTGGGTTCGGTGGCCCCCCGACACGTGTCGGTCATGGGCTACCAGCAGGCGGGCCTCGAGGTGTGGCGCCGGGAGACGGCGCCGGCCATCGTCGAGCTGTTACGGGATCAGGGGACGGACGGGCTCATTCTCGCCCCGGTCTGACCGGACTGCTGCCGCAACGTGCCCGTGCTGGCACGTCTCATCGAAGCGGCCGGGATCCCGACCGTGACCGTCACGATGATGCCGGACCTCGCCGCAGCGGTCCTCGCCCCCCGAATCGTCGGGGTCGAGTTTCCCTTCGGCCACCCCTTCGGGATGCCGGGCGACCAGGCAATGCAGCGCACCGTCCTGGAGACAGCCCTCACGGTGCTGTCCGGTGCCGCCAGCTTCGGCACCCGCGTCGACCTCGACATCGAATGGCCGGTCCCCCGGGCCGCCGCCTACAAGTCCTGGCAGCCCGAGGAGGCCAGCCCCATCGTGGCCATGATGTTGGCCTCTATGAAGGAAGGCGGCGGCTAGCAGGTCAGCCGTCGGTCAGGGCGTTGGCTCCACGCCAGGCGGACTCAACCTGGTCGAGCCGGTCGGTGGCGCTGCGGCGTAGGCGGGCGGCGACACCGGCGAGGAGGGCGTTGGTCAACGCCAGGAGCCCGACGTGGCTGTCGAAGGGTCCGCAGCCGGTGACCGAGGCGGTGAAGCTGACGGTTGCAAGCGAGGCCAGCGGCGAAAGGGAGCTGTCGGTCAGGGCCAACAACACGGCACCTTGCTCGACGGCCCTTCCGGCGGCATCGACGACGGCCCGGTCGTATCGGGCGAGGTCAAAGACGACGGCCACGTCACCCGGGGCAACCTCGGCCAGCAGCCGCGCCACCCTGACCTCGGAGCCGGCAATCGGCGTGACGCCAGGCCGGAGCATGGAGAGCTCGGTGGCGAACAGTGAAGCCACGCCGGAGGATGCGTCGCCTGACAGGACGAAGAGGCGTGAACTCCCCCGCCGGCGCCCCATCAGCGCTCCGGAAAGCAGCTCGACAGCCCTGTCGAACGCCGACCGGTCCACTGCATCCAGGGTGGCGGCGACATTGGCCATCTCGGTGGCCAGGGCCGTGCCGAGCACATCGCCGGGAGATGGCCGCCGGATCCGTTCCGACGCCGGCCGCAGGCGACGCGCGAGTTCCTCGCGAACCGACGATTGCAGTTCGACGAAACCGTCGAAGCCGAGTTTGGTGGCCAGGCGGACCACCGTTGCGCCGCTGGCGCCGGACCGGCGGGCCACGTCGGCGACGGTCCCGAAGGCGACGGCCTCGGGATCGTCGGCCACGACGGCCGCAACCCGCCGCTCGGCTGGGGTCAGGGCGGGCAGGTGTGCGTCGATTTGCGCCGAAACAGTCATGGTATAGACGTTACAGTGACCGTACTCTTGAAATAGATGTTTCAGCCAGCCCGGGGGACGGGGGGTGTCCCCCCGACAACGGCGGCGTGAGCCGCACCGGAAGGAGCGGCAGCTATGGCCACGTTCGACTCCGTCAACCCCGCCCGGCCGTCGGAAGTCATCGGCACCTATCCGGTGCAGGGCCCGGCCGATGTCGACCGGGCCGTCGAGGCGGCGGCCGCCGCCCAGCGCCGCTGGGCCCGCGTGCCGATCCCGGCCCGGGCCGGCGTGATCACCCGGGCCGGAGAGATCCTCCTCCGCCGGAAGGACGAGCTGGCCGAGCTGGTCTCCCGGGAGTGCGGCAAGGTCATCATCGAGGCCGGCGGCGACGTGCAGGAAGCGGTCGACATGGCCAACTTCGTGGCGGGACAGGGCCGGTCGGCCTGGGGTGAGACGGTGCCGTCCGAGCTCGGCTCGAAGCTGTGCTGGACGACCCGGGCCCCCGTCGGCGTCATCGGAATGATCACGCCGTGGAACTTCCCCGTCGCCATCCCGTCGTGGAAGTGCTTCCCCGCCCTCTTGGCCGGCAACGGGATCGTGCTCAAGCCCTCCGAGCACTCCCCCGCCTGCGCCGAGGCGTTCGTGACGGCCTGTGTGGAGGCCGGCGTTCCCGAAGGGCTTATCCAGCTGGTGCACGGCTACGCCGAACCGGCCGCCGCCATCGCCGTCCACCCCGGTGTGGGCGCAGTGAGCTTTACCGGCTCGGTGCCCACCGGCCGGAAGGTAGCCGCCGCCGCGATGGAGACCGGCCCCCGCCTCGTC
>JAICGL010000514.1 GCA_025923175.1 Acidimicrobiia bacterium | reverse complement strand
GAAGGCCGCCATCCCGTCGTGCAGCGGCGGCGTGGGCCGACCTCCCTCCATCGGCGAACCCTCGTCACCGAAGCGGATGTAGCGGAACCCTTCCGGCAGATCGAGGATCGGCCCGGCGGGCTTGAGCGGGCCGTAACCACCGTTGCCCGGTGCCCAGTGGCCGCGGGTGGTGCCGGCCTCGGCCGTGCCTAGGCCGCCAAAGAGTCCGAGCACGTCGAGCGGGCCGGCGGCCATGGCCAGCCCGAGGCCTGCGCCGGCCCGCAGCAACGTCCGCCGGTCGATCCGCGCCGCCGTCATGGGCCCTCGCCACACCCGTCCATCGGAGCCAGCCAAGCAGGCGGCGGCGGGTGACGCCCAGAGTCCTCCGGGGGGCCGATGGGCCCTCCGTGCGGGCGCCCGGGAAGCGGCCGGGCACCCGCTCGATCAGGCGGTCAACGTCGTCCTCAGGAGGAAGGCGGGATGTTGGGGTTCATCCGGAAGAAGTTCGTCGGGTCGTACTTGGCCTTCAACGACTCAAGGCGTCGAAGCGTATCCGGCTGGTAGGCCGACTCCACCGACATGTCGTCGATGAGGCTGTTGACGTAATGCCCGATGCCGAACGGCTCGGCGGCGTCGTACAGCTCCCGCACCCAGCGGATGCACCGCTCGTCGTCGGCCGGGTCCGTCCAGTTGGCCAGGATCGTCAGCTCGTAGTCGGCGTGCCGGTGGCTGAAGGCGGTGGCAGCCGAGTCGACCCGCTTCGCGGCGTTGCCGAGCTGCTGGACAATGGCGACGCTTCCGGGCGTCGGGACCCGCTGGTAGTGGTCGACCATGACCGCGACCAGCTCCTCGGTCACCCGCCCGATGAGGTGGCCCTTGGAGTAATACCGGTTGCCGACCGGGAGCATCGGGTCGAGGGCCGACTGGATCGCCCCATAGGGCATCGGCTGGAGCTCATCGACCACCGGAGGGCCGAACTCCCGCATCGGCCGCACAGCCTGCTCGCCGGCGTCGTGCGGGCCATTCCAGCACCCGATGATGCCGGCCACCGGCATGCCCTCGGGGGTGTGGAGCAGCGCGGCGCCGGTGTTGAGCTCGTCGGGGGTGTCGCTGGAGAACTCTGAGTAGAAGTTCAGCACGCCGGCCGCCGCCGGGAAGGGGTGGAATACCGGGCCGGCCAGCACCAGCGGGACAGGGTGGACCTGGTACTCGAATGACGTGACCACACCGAAGTTGCCGCTGCCGCCTCGCAGGCCCCAGAACAGGTCGTCGTTCTCGTCGGCGCTGGCCGTGACGACCCGGCCGTCGGCCAGGACGACATTGGCCGAGGCCAGGTTGTCGCAGGCGAGCCCGTACCTCCCCCCCAGCCAGCCGATGCCACCGCCCAGGGTCAGCCCTGCGATGCCGGTGTCGCCCACAGTGCCCCCGGTGGTGGCGAGGCCGAACGCCTGGGTCTCGGTGTCGAAGTCGATCCACTTGGCGCCGCCGCCCGCCCGGGCGCGGAGCCGGGCGGGGTCGACATGCGTGCTGCGCATGTCGGCGAGGTCGATCATGAACCCCCCTTCGACGACGCACTTGCCGCCGAAGTTGTGGCCGCCGCCCCTGACGGACACGAGCAGGTCGTGTTCGCGGGCGAACTCCACGCAGGCCTTGACGTCGGCGGTGCCCCAGCACCGTCCGATGATGGCCGGCTTGCGGTCGATCATGCCGTTCCAGATCGCCCGGGCCCCGTCGTAACCGTCGGCCGCGGGAGTGAGGAGCGTGCCCCGCATCCGACCCGCCAGTGCCTCGAGGGCCTCCCCCTTCAACCCGGTGTCGGAACCGTCGGTCGTCAAGGCCATGACACTCGCCATATCAGTGCCTCCCGCGCGCTTTGGCCACCGCCCGCCGATAGCCGCGGGACGAGTGTACGAAGTTTTTGGGTGGCAGTTATTGGGTGGCCCGTCCTTTGAGGCGCGCGAGGTCTTTCACCAGGAATGTCCGGCCGGAGACGTCGATCCACTCCAGTTGGCGTAGGGCGCGCAGGGCCTTGACCACGGCTTCCCGGGAGAGACCGGTCCAGGCGGCCAGCTCCGTCTGGTTGAGCGGGGAGTGCACGGCGACGGCGTCGCCGTCCGGTTCGCCGTAGCGGTCGGCCAGGTCGGCGAGGCGGGCGCAGACCCGGCCCAGGGCGTCGCCTGCCCCGAACTCCAGCTGGTGGCGGACCCGGCTTCGCAGCCGGCCGATCACATCCACGAGAAGGCGGCGCAGCACCGGTGGATGTCGATCGAGGAACTCGTTGAACGACCCCGCTGCCACGGCCAGCACCTCGACCGGCACGAGGGCGGTCACGGTGGCGGAGCGGGGCTTCCCATCGAGGACCGACAGCTCCCCCAACAGCGCGCCGGCCTCGAACACCTCGAGGACGATCTCCTTGCCGTCGGTCGATCCCACGGACACCTTCACCGCCCCCGACAGCAAGACGAGGGCTTCGTGGGCCGGGTCACCCTCGAAGAACAGCGTCGCCCCCGCCGGGAACCGCCGCCGGGCTCCGAGGCGGCGCAGCTCCTCGGCGGCGTCCTCCGGCAGCGCGGCCAGAAAGTCGCCGTCGCCTCCCGCGGCGTTCTGCTCCACGGCTCGACACGCTAGTAAGGGTGATCGTCAGATGCGCTGGAGCGCATCCTGCCGTGCGAGACCTACCAGCGAGCCGATGTCGTAACCCTCGAAGGCGTTGGCGTAGCCGGCGAGGAAAGCTCGGTCGTCGTCGTTGAGGTGGAAGGGCGCGACCGGCGTGTCGGAATGGCGGGCGGCCAGCGTGGCGCGAGCCCGCTGCAGGGCGCTGTTGACGGAGGCCACGGTCGTGCCGAGCAGGTCGGCCACTTCGGGGGCGGACCAGCGCAACACCTCCCGCAGGATCAGGACGGCTCGCTGGCGGGCCGGGAGGGCCTGGAGGGCGACCATCAGTGCGAGCTCGATGTCGTCGCGGCCGGTCACGATGTCGGCCGGATCGGCCTCGGCCTGGAGGTCCTGATCGTGGGGCAGGACCTCCAGGCCATTGAGGTCTACGGGGACGGCGCGGCGGTTGCGGCGCCGCAGCATGTCGAGGCAGACGTTGGTGGCGATCCGGTAGAGCCACGAGTGCACCGACGAACGGCCTTCGAAGCTGTCGCGTCGGGTCCAGGCCCGCACCATGGTCTCCTGCACGGCGTCGTCGGCGTCGGCCGCGGAACCGAGGATCTTGTTGCAGTAGCCGGTGAGCTCGCGGCGGTCCCGGGTTGCTTCGAGAACGGCGGCGGTTGACAGGGCCACGGCTGACGCTCCTTGACATCGTTCGATGTCGAGAACAGACGGCGAACCGCGGCGGCGTGTCCGGCGTAGCGCCGAAGATTTTCTACGCGGCGGACGGGCGCACGTAGACGAGATGCGTGTTCGGGATCGAGCCCCGCAGCCGCCGGATGAGCGGCTCCTCGTAGGT
>JAICGL010000513.1 GCA_025923175.1 Acidimicrobiia bacterium | reverse complement strand
GTCGCGGGCGGAGCGGGCGGCCCCCTTGATGGCCAGGTTGTCGGCCTCGGTCCCTCCCCCGGTGAAGACGATCTCGGCCGGCTTGGCGCCGAGCGCCGCCGCCACCTCCTCCCGGGCCTCCTCGATCGCCGTCTTCGCCACCCGGGCCTGGGCGTGCTGGCCCGAGGGGTTGCCGAACGACCCCTGGAGGAAGGGCAGCATTGCCTCCAGCGCCTCGGGGCGCAGCGGCGTCGTGGCGGCGTGGTCGAGATAGGGCACTGCTCGCACCTCATCCTCTCCGGCCGAACCATGAACCCCCTGCGGCCGGGTTCGGATTCGGCGCTCGCCCCAAGTGTACGGGTGGGCCTCCGCCCCCCGGACTTGGTCGTTAGCGGTTGTCCACCACGGCGCCCTCACGACGGCGGCGCTCGGCGATCTGATCCGGTCGCTGGACGACGTACTGCGTCGCCGACAGCGCCAGGTCGAGCTCACGGAACAACGGGCCGAGCCGGTCCACCCCGGCGGGAGCCACGAAGACGATCAACTCGTCGCTGCCCTCGACCCGGCGGTACTCCGCCTGCCAGGCGGCCACCCCCGGATGCTCGTCGAGCACCGCGAGGACCTCGGTGTCGATCGGAACGAGAACCTCGGCCGCTTCCTCTTCCTCGACCTCAACCTCGTCTTCGACCTCTTCGACGGGAGGCCGCCCGAAGACCGCGTCGGCCGCCGGCCGGGCCGCCGGGGCCGCCACCAACCCGGAGCCGAGCGCCCATGTCGGGCTGGGGCGCCGGGCGCTGGAGGCCGACGACACGGTGATGCGAGGGCCCGTCCGGCCGCAGTTCTCACAGGTGACGTCGTCGACCTTCCCCGAGACACCCGTCCGCAGCCGGAAGAAGACGGTGCCGTGCCACGAGATCGACGTCCAGGCGATCTCCCCGTCGGGAAGTACCTCGAGCCATTCCATGTCGGGGTAGGTGTGGAAGTACCGGCCGCCACGGCACTCGCTCCACAGCGCCCGCACACCCGCCGGCGCCCAGGCGGCGACCACCTCGAGGCCCTGCTCACCGACCGCCTCGCCCAGAATGCGCAGGGCCTTGCGGTCGGCCTCGTCGAGGAGGGAGCCGAGCACCAGCAGCGTGGTGAGACCCTCGATCCGGTGCTTCCCGGCCCGGAGCCCCTCCAGGGTCGCTTCCAGGGCGTCGGGCGGGCCGGCCAGCACGGTCGGGGCGGCAGCGGCGATCCGGTCCGCGGCCACCTCGGGGCCGAAGTGCACGGCCGACAGCCCCGCGCTGCGCGCTCCGTCGACCAGCTGCCAGAACTCCAGCGACGGGCCGGATGGCGTGACGTCGACGATGGCGTCGTCGCGGGTGAGCCCGGCCAGGTGGAGCACCCGCCGGCCCGCTTCGCAGAGCCGCTCGACGTCTTCCGCCGAGTATCCGATGGGGACGTCGCCGTCGAAGTGCCAGTGGATCGGCTTGTAGGCGGGGTCGATCAGGTCCCGGTTGACCTGGGAAACCTTGCCCCGGAACTTCGCCCGGGTGATGGCGCCCACCAGGCGTCGCTCGCCGAAGCGAATGATGGCCCGCTCGGTTGGCCGGAGCACGAAGGCCACCGGCTCGTTGGTGACGTCACTCCACCGGGTCGGCTCCAGCTTGGCCAGATCGTCGAAGCCCGTGATGCTGCGGGGGGAGATTCCGGCCGCGTCGAAGCGGCGCCGGTAGGCCGGGGAATACGGGTAGAGGTGGTGGGCGACGTACTCCCGGAGCTGTTCTTCCTGCTCCTTCAGACGGACCTTCGGCTTGTCGTGATCCCACTGCACAGCCGCCACGTTAGCGAAGCGGAGTCTCCGACTCAGTCATAACTGTCACAGGTACCGGGGATACTTCCAACATGACCACACAGCTACGACTGATCGACGGGGGCGACCGCCGGCCGTGGCGCCTCGATTCCCGCACCCGAGCCATCGGCCGGCGCGGTGTGGCCCTCGCCCGCCAGGAGCTGGAGCGGGCCCGCCCGTCCGTCCCCGACCACCCGCTCGAACAGCGCCGCGCCGGCTGACCGCCATAGTCTTCCAGCATGGCCGGATGGGGAGACGATCCAGAGCTCGAGGAACTGCGGCACCTAATTTATGAAGACGGCTGGGAACCCATCCGGGCGACGATCGGCACCGGCCCGCAGGCATCCGACACGGTCGTCGTCCGCAAAGGTGACGAGACGAAGTCGATCACCTCTGACCACATCGCCTTTCACCGCTTCGTCGAAGGCCTCCGGGAGGACAACCCGAATCTCCCGCTTTAGCGGGACGGCTAGCGGGACGGGCGGTAGTCGCCCAGTTCCCCCCGCAGGACGTCGCTGACCTCGCCGAGAGTGGCCAGGCGTTTGAGCGCTTCCCGCATCGGCACCAGGAGGTTCTGAGTGCCCCGGGCCGCAGCCGCCACATCCTCGAGCGCCGCCTTCACGGCCGCGTCGTCGCGTCGGGACCGCAGATCGGCCAGGCGGCGTGCCTGGTTTCGCTCCACCTCGGGGTCGATCGGGAAAACCTCGGTCGGGATCGTCTCCTCCTCGGTGAAGCGGTTGACGCTGACGATGACCTTGCTGCCGTCGTCGACCGCCTTCGTCCACTCGTACGAGGCTCGTTCGATCTCGTCCTGGAGGAAGCCGGCCTCGATGGCCGCCACGGACCCGCCCATCTCGTCGATCTTTTCGATGTAGCGCCAGGCGGCGGCCTCGACCTCGTCGGTGAGCGACTCGACGAAGTAGGAACCGCCGAGCGGATCGATGGCCGAGGTCACGCCCGACTCGAAGCCGATGATCTGCTGGGTCCGCAGGGCGATCTTGGCCGCCTGCTCGGTGGGCAAGCCGAGGGCTTCGTCATAGCTGTTGGTGTGAAGCGACTGCGTGCCGCCGAACACGGCGGCCAGCGCCTGCAGCGTGACCCGGACGACGTTGTTCGCTGGCTGCTGGGCCGTGAGCGTCGACCCGCCGGTCTGGGTGTGGAACCGCAGCAACTTCGACCGTTCATCCTGGGCACCGAAGCGCTCGGTCATGATCCGGTACCACATGCGCCGCGCGGCCCGGAACTTGGCCACCTCTTCGAAGAAGTTGTTGTGGGCGTTGAAGAAGAACGCCAGCCGGGGGGCGAACTCGTCAACGGCCAGCCCAGCGTCGATAGCCGCCTGCACGTAGGCGATGCCGTTGGAGAGCGTAAAGGCGACCTCCTGCACGGCCGTCGAGCCCGCCTCCCGGATGTGGTAGCCCGAGATGGAGATCGTGTTCCACCGGGGGATGCGCTCCTGGCAGTAGGCGAAGGTGTCGGTGATGATCCGCATCGACGGCCGGGGCGGGAAGATGTAGGTGCCCCGGGCGACGTACTCCTTGAGGATGTCGTTCTGGATGGTGCCGCCGAGCTTCTCGGGCGGGATGCCGTTCTCCTCCGCCACCAGTTGGTAGAGCAGCAGCAGGATGC
>JAICGL010000512.1 GCA_025923175.1 Acidimicrobiia bacterium | reverse complement strand
TGGCTACTCGTCGCTGTCATCACTGCGCCGATTCCCCGGCGAGTTCCTGAAGATCGACCGGTCGTTCGTGGCCGGGCTGCGGACGGATCCCACCGCCCCCGCCATCGTGGCCGCCGTGGTCTCGCTGTCGGAGGCGCTCGGACTTTCGCCGGTGGCCGAAGGCGTCGAAGGAACCGACGAGGCCGAGCTGCTGCAATCGCTCGGCTGCCGCTTCGCTCAGGGTTATCTCTACGCCCGTCCGATGCCCGAAGGCGAGACGACCGCCTGGCTGCGGGGCATGGACGTCGGCTCCGACGTGGGAGTGCGCCAATGACCGACCTCCTGGCAGAGGAGGCTGAGGAAAAGGAAGAGGCTGCGCGGGGGGCGCTCGTCGATGTCCTCATCGAAGAGCTCGAACGCCTGCCGGCCCAGCCCTCGGTGGCCGTGCGGACAGTGTGGGTTGCCGACCAACCGACCTCCTCGGCCAAGGACCTGGCGGCAGCCCTGACGGCCGACCCGGCGCTCACCGCACGGGTGCTGCGCCTCGCCAACTCCGCCTACTACGGGCTCTCCCGCCGCATCGCCGATGTCACCTTCGCCGTGACCGTGGTGGGTTTCCCGACGGTGCGGGCCATGGCCGCGGTGCATGCCAGCGGTTTGTTCGAGCCGGGTGACCACACCGTGCCCGACGGCTACTGGGAGCACTCCGTGGCCACGGCCACCGTCTGTTCGGTGCTGGCCCCCCGGGCCGGCGTGCGGCCCAACCAGGCCTTCCCCCTTGGGCTGCTCCACGACCTGGGCACCGCCCTCCTGTTCCGGGCCGACCCGGAGCGCTTCCTGGCTGTTCAGGCCGAGGCGCGTGACGGGCGGCCACTCCGAGCGGCCGAGAAGGCCGCCTATGGCATGGCCCACGACGAGGCCGCCGCCCGGGTGTTCTCCGCCTGGCGATTCCCCGAGACGTTCATCGAGGCCGTGGCCGACCACCACACCCATCCGGCCACGCTCACCGAACCGCACGCCCTGCTCCTGGTGGCGGCGGAGTCGGTGGCCAGCCGGCTCGTCAAGACACCCGCCTACGAGCTCGAACACGGCCAGAACACCGGCCTGCGGGCTCTCAACCTCGACGTCACCGACGCCCTGGCGATCGCCCGCCAAGTAGAGGACGACGTGGCCCAGCTCCTGCACGCCTTCTCCTCGTAGCATGATGGTGGGTCGTGCGGCGACCCTCCATGGCCGTTCTGGCCTCCGTGGTGCTCGTGGGATTGCTGGTCGCGGGGTGCGACAGCGACTCCCCCGACACCGCCGCGCCCCCGACCAGCCGCACCGGAGGATCCGAGGGAACCACCACGTCCACGCTGCCCGCCCCCGGCCACTTCGTCGGGGGGTGGGCCGGTGAGAAGGAGATCTGGGGCCTGACGTCGGAGCCCTGCCCCCGGCCCGACTCCGACAAGGCCCGGTGCGGCGTGGTGTCGCGAACGGCCGACAACGGTGCAAGCTGGACCCGGGTCGCCCGCCTCGACGTGGGGACGACGAATGACGGTACGGCCGCTTCCGTGACGGGCGTGCACTTCGCCGATCCGCAGCACGGCTGGGTCTTCAACCGGAACCTGTTCGCCACGTTCAACGGCGGGCGGCGGTGGGTGCCGGTCGAGCTTGGCAGTCCCGTCGTGGCCGTGGAAGCGACAGAAACCACGGCCTATGCCCTGGTCGGGTCGTGCGGGTACGGGGTGGGCAACTGCGATGCCCCGATGCGGCTGTACGAGGGAACCGTCGCCACCGGCCGGTGGCGGTTCCTCAACCTGGGGTTCGAGCTCCCGCCCACCGATGTCGGCAACATCATCGTGAGCCGCTCCGGCATCTACGCCGTCGTCGTGCGGGGTCTCGAGCAGGTGTTCCTGGCCCGGACGGGCAGCGCGCGCTTCGAACGCCGCTCCCTTCCCTGCCCCCGCGCCCTGGTCGCACCGATTCAGGGGCAGGAAGGGCTCGTGGCCGCCTGCCGCCCGGCGGCCACCACCGGACCGGTGGAGTTGCAGACGTCGTCGGACGGGGGCCGGACGTGGGCGGTGGTCTGGCAGCACGCGTTCTCGAGCCCGGTCAGCACGCTGGCGGTAGCCGGCTCGGCGACGGTGATCGGCCTGGAGAACGGCGACGTGATCCGCTCCGTCGACAACGGGATGAACTTCACCGCTGTCCTGCAGGCCGGCGCGGCTCCATCGATGCGGTTCTCCGACGCGGAACGCGGCACGCTGCTCGCCGGCTCGCCGGGCGAGCGGCAGCTGTACCGCACAAGCGACGGAGGGGCGACATGGCGGGCCGTGCCGCCGCCGTGACCGGCCGCCGTTGGGCGGCCGCTTTTACGCTGTTCGCCGTTGCCGGTACCGGGCGTAGCGCCAGAGGTGCTCCAGGGCTGTGACGGCCCGGTTGGCCGACGGGTAGCAGAACCGGCCGGTCGCCCGCACGGCGGCGGGCCCGGGGTTGGCCGGGTCGGTCACCGCCAGCTCGGTGGCCACCAGCACCGGCTTGTCGCTGCTCTCGGACGCCGCGGCTGCCGCTTCAGCGAACCGGCGGTCCTGCCGCTCGTGGAAGGCGACGACGCGTTCGAGCCCGTGGTCGGGGTAATAGGGGCCGTCGCGCAGCAGGCGGGCGCTGTTCGACTGAATACCGAGGCCGAGGAAGATCACCGCGTCCACCGCCGGGTGCGCCGCCACCAGGTCCAGCACCTCTGGGACGGTGTCGCGGCTCTCACCTCCGGCCATGTCGATAGGGTTGGCCCGGCTCCACCGCGGCGGGAGCTTCGTGTCGATCGCCTCCCGCAGGTCGTCGGGCAAGACCATGAGCTGCAACGACGAGTTTGCGAGGGCGTCGGCGGCCATGACCCCCCACCCGCCGGCGGTGGTCACCACGACCGTATTGGGTCCGCGGGGCAGCGGTTGTGTGGCGAAGGTGGCGGCGGCGTCGAACGCCTCCTCCACCGTGTGGGACAGGCACACACCGGCCTGGCGCATGGCGCCGGTGAAGATGCGCTGTTCCCCCGCCAGCGCTCCGGTGTGCGACGCAGCCGCCTGCTGCCCGGCGCCGGTGACGCCACCTTTGACCAGAACGACCGGCAACTCGGTGGTGACCGCCCGCATCCCGTCGAACGTGGCGCGCCCGTCCGCACTGTGCTCGAGATAGGCGAAGGCGACCCGGGTCGCGGGATCGTCGCGGTACCACTCCAGGTAGTCGGTCACGGTCACGGCTGCGGCGTTGCCCGCGCTGACCGCCCGGGCGATCCCAACGCCGGTCTGGCCGGCGTAGTTCATGAACGACGAAACGGTGTTGCCGGACTGGCTGACGACCGAGATGCCGCCCGGTGGCGGGTAGGGCCCGACGATCTGGGCGCACAGGCCCGCCGGAGTGGACACCAGGCCCTGTCCGTTGGGGCCGGCCAGCACGATGTCGAGCTTGTCGGCCAGAGCCACGAGCTCGTC
>JAICGL010000511.1 GCA_025923175.1 Acidimicrobiia bacterium | reverse complement strand
GGGCAGCGGGAAGGGAGCGCCAACCCGTCCTCGTCGAGGTCATGCACGAGCCCGTCGAGTTCGTCGACCTGCTCCGCCAGCGCGGTGAGGATGCCGTCCATCGTCTGAGTCGGTTGCATGACGCGACTCTATGTCAATGGTTACCCTCGGCGCATGACGTGGCATCTGGCGCAGCTCAACATCGGCCGCCTCCGGGCCGAGGTCGACGATCCGTCCATCGCCGAGTTCATGGACAACCTCGATCCCATCAACGCGCTGGCGGACGCCGCGCCGGGCTTCGTGTGGCGCCTTCAGACCGACGAGGGCAACGCCACCGCCATCCGCGCCTTCCCCGACGACCCCCTGATGGCGCTCAACCTGTCGGTGTGGGAGTCGATCGAGGCGTTGGCCGACTTCGCCTACCGGTCGGCTCACACAGCCTTCCTCCGCCGGCGGGGTGAGTGGTTCGAACGGCTCGGTGAGGTCTACCTCGTGCTCTGGTGGATCCCGGCCGGGACGATTCCCACGCTCGACGAAGCGATCGCCCGCCTCGACCACCTCCGCACGTTCGGTCCCAGCCAGGAGGCGTTCACGTTCCGCCAGCCGTTCCCGCACCCCGGCGGTCCCACGGTCGCCGCCGACGAGCGGAACGCCTGCCCCGTCTGAGGAAGCGCGATCTCCTTAGAGCGCCGTCCAGATGTTCTTGGGTCGGGAGAACTCCTGGATGCCGGCCAGCCCGCCGAGGCGGCCGTAGCCGCTCTGCTTGGTGCCCCCGAAGGGGATCGAGCCCGGCACGCCCGGGAAGCCGTTGATCCAGACGCTGCCCGCCTCGAGCGCAGCCGCCATGCGGTGGGCCCGTTTGAGATCGTTGGTCTGGACGTAGGCGGCCAGCCCGTACCGATGGTCGTTGGCGATGGAGAGGGCCTCCGCCTCCGTCGAGAATCGTTGCATCGAGATCAACGGACCGAAGATCTCGCGCTGGGCAAGATCGGAGCCGTTGTCGACGTCGGCGAAGATGGTCGGGGCGATGAAGTAGCCGTCGGCCAGGTCGCCTTCCATGCGGTACCCGCCCGTGATGAGCCGGCCCTCGCCGTTGGCCTTGGCCCGTTCGACGAACCCGAGGACGCGCTCGCAGGCGCCCAGGCTGATGAGAGGCCCCATGTGGGTGCTCGCCAGCGCCGGGTCGCCGATCGGGATCTGCTCCACCTTGGCTTTGCAGCGTTCGACGACATCGTCGTAGACGCGGTCCTCGACGAGCACACGGGTGCCGATGAGACAGGCCTGGCCGCTCATCATGACGATGGCGGAGACGGCCAGTTCGGCGGCGGCGTCGAGGTGCGCGTCGGCGAAGATGATGTTGGCCGACTTGCCCCCGAGTTCGAGCGACACCGGGGTGAGATTGGTGAGGGCGGCGGCCAGCACTTCTTTCGCCACCGAGCTCGAGCCCATGAAATGGATCTTGTCCACGCCGGGGTGGCGGATCAGAGCGTCGCCCGCCTCCGGCCCGCCCGGGATGATGTTGGCTACCCCGGGGGGGAAGCCGGCCTCGAGGAGGAGGTGGCCGATCACGATCGGGCTGAACGGGGCGGCGCGTGACGGCTTGAGCACGACGGTGTTGCCCGCCGCCAGCGCCGGAGCCATCGTCATGCCGAGCGACGGCGCCGGGCCGTTCCAGGGAATGATGATCCCGACGACCCCGTAGGGTTCGATGAGCGTGTAGTCGAGGGCGGCCACGGGCCAGGTGGCGATGACGTCGCCGCCGACCTTGTCGGCCCAGCCGGCGTTGTAGGTGAAGGCGTCGGCGATGGTCGGCACGAACGTCTGCGCCTGCCGGGCCGGGGTCCCGTTTTCGAACACCGACAGCGAGGCGATCATTGGCTCGTGCTCACGGACCAGGGCGGCGAAGCGCAGCATGACGTCGCGGCGCCGGTCCACGGTCCACGACCGCCACTCCGGCAGCGCGGCGCGGGCCGCCTGCACGGCGGCGTCGATGTCGGCCGGCCCGGCCAGCGGCACCTGAAACGTCGGCTTCCCGGTGGCGGGGTACTCGTGCTCGTACTCGCCCCCGGTGCTGGCGGTGACGAGCCGATCCCCGATCAGCAGGCCGGGCTGTGGGAAGACGTCAAGAACTGCTTCTCCGATCGGCATCTCCGTAGCATGACACCTTCTCCTCGAGCGCGGCGACGACGATCTCGTTGAAGTCGACGCCGGTGAGGGATTCCACGCTGCCGAGCCCGCCGGGGCTGAAGACGTTGATCTCGAGGATCCGGTCGCCGACGATGTCGAGCCCGGCCAGGAACATGCCGTCCACGGCGAGCCGGGGGCCGACGATCTCGGCGAGGTGGAGCATGGTGTCGTCGACTTCGGCGGCCTCGACGGAGGCGCCGGCCGTCATGTTGGCCCGGGCTTGACCCTCGCCCGGCACGCGCCGGAAGGCGGCGTAAGCGCCGTCGCTCTGCAGCGGCTTGCCGTCGAGGAGGAAGAGCCGGGTGTCGCCGTCAGCCGCTGCGGGCAGCTGCTCCTGGGCGATGAGGTACCCGTCGCGGGTCACAGCGTCGATCATCTGCTCGAGGTTCGCGGTGTCGTCCTCGCTGACGATGAAGACACCGTGGCCCCCGGACCCCTGCAAGGGCTTGATGACGGCGCAACCACCGTGGCTTTCGACGAAAGCACGCACGTCCTCAGAATCGCGGGTGATCAGGGTCGCCGGACGCACCTCGGCCGGGAAGTGGTGCAGGTACAGCTTGTTCATGGCCAGTGACAGGCCCGCCGGGCTGTTGACGACCGTGACTCCCCGACGTTCGGCCAGGGCGCCGAAGAGGGTGCCGACCGTCTGGGCCCAGGTGCGGTCGGGAACGTCGTCGGCCGGGTTGCTGCGGAGCCACAGGGCGTCGAGCTCCTCGACGCTGAACCGTTCCGGCTTCAGCGTTTCGAGGAACTCGGCCAGGTCGGTGTGGCCGGTCTGCGCTCGACACGCCTGGGCGCGGAGGGCGTCGTCGGGGCCGTAGGCGAAGTCGGCGGCGCCCATGTACCAGACATCGTGGCCTCGGTTGACGGCGGCCATGGCCAGGCGGGTCGTGGTGTACTCCGGCTTCTCGGCGGCTACGTCGTTGACGAACATGGCGAGTTTCAAACGCCGTCCTCCGGAAGGAGATCGAGCAGTCCGAGCCCTGCCCGGATGGCGGCCAGCCGTTCCTGCGCGCCGGGAGTCGCTTGGGGATCCAGCCACCGGGGTTGCAGGCGAGGGCCTCGCAGGACGCCACGCCAGCGCAGCTCCTGCACGACGGGGACGTAGTCCAGCGGCACCTTGCCGACGAGCAGCGGATCGAGCGAGTGGCCATCGGCGAGGTGGCGCAGGAGGCGGTTCAGACCCCGCATGTAGATGGCGTCCTTCGTCAGGCCACCGGAGCGGTACACGCGCATCGTGACGCGGAAGGCCTGCGCGGCGGTCAAACCGTGAGCGTCGTGGAGGTCGTG
>JAICGL010000510.1 GCA_025923175.1 Acidimicrobiia bacterium | reverse complement strand
CTGCAGCACGACGATGTTGATGGCGTCGTCGTCGGTCGTCTCGAAGTCGACGCCCAGCTCCTCGTGCAGATACACGATCGGCAGCAGGTTGCCTCGCAGCCGGTAGACCCGGGCACCCTGGATCGTCTCGATGCCGGAGCGGGCCTGCTCGCTGTCGAGGCGTACGAGCTCCAGCAGGTTGACCTGCGGAATGGCGTAACGGTCACCGCCACTGGTCACGACCAGGGCCGGGATGATGGCCAGCGTCAGCGGGATCTTGATCCGCAACGTCGTGCCGTGCCCGAGGCGGCTCTGCAGGTCGACGCTGCCACCGATCTTCTCGATGTGCGTTTTGACGACGTCCATGCCGACACCGCGGCCGGAGACGTTGGTCACCTGCGAGGCGGTGGAGAACCCGGCCACGAAGATGAGCTGGCTCGCCTCCCGGTCCGACATCCGCTCGGCGTGCTCCAGGCTGACGAGGCCCCGCTCGACCGCCTTGCGCTTGATGCGCTCGACGTCGAGACCGGCGCCGTCGTCGGAGATCTCGATGTTGACCTGGCCGCTCTCGTGGAAGGCCCGGAGCAACAGGCGGCCCTCGGCCGGCTTGCCGGCCGCCCGGCGGGCCTCGGGCGTCTCGATGCCGTGGTCGACGGCGTTGCGGACCAGGTGGGTCAGCGGGTCCTTGATCGCCTCGATGATCGTCTTGTCGAGCTCGGTCTCCCGGCCGTCCATCTCGATGCGCACCTGCTTGCCGCAGGTGACGGCCAGGTCCCGCACGACGCGGGGGAACTTGCTCCACACGTTGCCGATGGGCTGCATGCGGGTCTTCATCACGCCGGCCTGAAGCTCGGTGGTGATGAGGTTGAGCCGCTGCGACGTCTGCACGAGGCCGGCGTTGACGAGGCCGTCGCCGGCCTGATTGGTGGTGAACTGCAGGATCTGGTTGCGGGCCAGGACCAGTTCGCCGACCAGGTTCATGAGCTTGTCGAGCTGGCCGACGTCGACGCGGATGTTGTTGTCGGCCATCGACGGGCGGGCCTCGGACTGAGCCGCCAGCGTGTCGACCACGTCGCCCGGTTCGAGCTCGCCGGCCTCGACCAGGATCTCGCCGATGTGTCGGGGGTCGCCCTGATGCTGAGCGGCGACGGCTCGCTCGACCGCCTGCGGCGTCGTCCGGCCCGCCTGGATCGCCATCTGCCCGAACGGCATCCCTTCGGGCTGCTCTTCTTCGTCGCCCGGCTCGAACTCCGCCACTTCGGCTTCCTTGCGTTCCGGCTCCGCCGCAACCTCAGGCGCTGCTCCGGCCGGCCGGTTCAGCGCCGCCAGCCGCTCGACCAGCGCGGTCCAGTCCGTCTCGCCCTCGGTACCCGCGCGTTCGATGTTCCCCAGGATCTGCCGCACGCCGTCCACCATGGCCAGCAACCCCGAGGTGATATCGGCGCCGACCGCCAGCTCCCCGTCCCGCAGACGGGACAACAGGTTCTCGCCGACATGGGTGATCGACTCGAGCTTGGCGTAGCCCAGGAAGCCCGACGTCCCCTTGATCGTGTGGATCGTCCGGAAGATCCCGGCCAGCTTGTCGGCCGACGGGTTCTGCTCGAGGTCCACCAGGTCCCGATCGAGGCGGTCGAGGTTTTCGTAACTCTCGACCAGGAACTCCGCGACGACCTCGTCCATCTCATCCATTCGGGCGACCCCTGTCGGTGTGCGACGGGTCTCCTGATCGGATCGACGCGGCGATACCTAAGAGGTGGCGACCAACCGACCGATGAAGGGATCTGCGCCCGCCTGAGGCCCGACCGAAAGAGAGCCGACTCCCGTGAAGATCCTGATCGTCGACGACAGCAAGGCCATGCGGATGATCGTCAGCCGGGTGCTGCGCCAGGCCGGCTACGGCACCGCCGAGTTCGTTGAGGGTTCGAACGGTGTCGAGGGGCTGGCCGCCGCCCGGGCTGGCGGGATCGACCTGATCCTCTCCGACTGGAACATGCCCGAGATGAACGGGATCGACTTCCTCAAGGCGCTGCGGGCCGAGGGCAGCACCGTGCAGTTCGGGTTCGTCACCTCGGAGTCGACGGCCGACATGAAGGAGCAGGCCGTCCTCGCCGGCGCCACCTTCTTCATCACCAAGCCGTTCACCGCTGAAGCCTTCGCCGAAGTGCTCGGCGCCGTCGCCGCGTAGCAACGCCGACACGCACGATGCCCGCCTCCTTCCCAGTCCCGATCCAGGAAGACATCCGTGACCTGCTCGTGGATCTCCTCGGGCGCGGCGCGGCGGTCGACAAGGTGTCGCCGCTGGTGCTGGAGGAGGACCAGTCCGCCGTGATCGCCGAGTACCGCACCGACGACGGCAGTGTCGGGGCCGTCTGCCTGGTTGACACCGAGTTCGCCATCCGTACCGCCGGCGCCCTGACCATGGTCCCGCCCGCCGCCGTCGCCGACACCCTCCGCAAAGGCGACCTCGCCGACGCCCTCGAAAACTTCCAGGAGATCGTCAACATCCTGGCCCAGCTGCTCAACAGCCCGAAGACGTCGCACCTCCGCCTGTCCGGCGTTCACGTCATCCCCGGCGATCTGCCGGACGGTGTGTCTTCCCTCCTGGCGCAGCCGCAGTTCCGCCGCGACTTCGCCGTCCAGATCGACGGCTACGGCTCCGGCCGCATCTCCCTGCTGGTCAACTAGGACGCGAGCTTGTTCACCGTTCCGTCGGTGGCGAGATCGACGGACCGTCCGGCCCATTCCTCGGTGACCATCGACGCCAGGGCGGACGGGTCGGTGCTGTTGGCCAGGGCCCGGCGGCCGTCGGGGGTGAGGGCGGTCAGCACCCCGACCGCCGGGTCGCCCTCCCTGCTGTACTGCACGACCGTCGCTTCGACTGTGGCCGGCCCGTCGTAGGCGCCGGCGGGCACACGCTTGGGACGGGCGTCGATCTCGGTCTTCGTGGCGTCCGGGTCGACCCGGACATAACCATCAACGGGTGGGCGGGTCGAGTAGATCCCGGCCGAGTGCTTCGTCAGGTAGTAGCCGATACCGGTCACCAGACCGAGTGAGTCGGGGTCGGCCCGGCAGGCGTCGACCATGGCCGCCACGGAGTGGCTCACGTAGTTGTTGCCCGGCCCCCCGAAGAACGACAGGCCGCCGGTCTGCGTGAGCGGGCGGTCGTCGCCACCGGCGGGACCGGCGAGGCCGAGCTCCTTCATCGCGGCCTGCACAGCCGAGGGGAAGCACGAGTAGAGGTCGAAGCGGGCGATGTCGTCGACGTCGAGCCCGGCGCCGGCCAGGGCGCCACGGGCAGTCGCCCGCAGCCCGGGAAACTCCGTCAGCGACCACCGCTCGGTGAAGAACTGCGTGTCGGCGCCATCGGCCCCGGCGTGGAGGTAGACGAGCCGCTCGTCGGGCACCCCGGCCGCCCGGGCGGCTTCCGGCGAGCACACCAGGATCGCTGCCGCCTGGTCGGTGTAGATGTTGGCGTTCATCAG
>JAICGL010000509.1 GCA_025923175.1 Acidimicrobiia bacterium | reverse complement strand
CGCAGCATGTCCTGCCCGAGGATCACCGCCTCGTCGATCGAGTCCCCGACCTTCTTCTCGCCGATGACGGCACTCACCAGGACGGCGTCGGCGTTGGAGGCGAACCAGGCCGACTTCATCAGCCATTCGTGCCCGACGTGGGGCACGTTGCGCGACTGGTAGGCGACGACCTTGCTCCAGCCGTTCTCGGCGAAGGAGGCCCGCATCTGGGCCGGAGTGAAGAAGAACTGGTCGAACGGCGCCGACAGCTGCGGGGGGTTCACCAGCGTGATCGGCCCGCCGAGGAACCGGTCCTGGTAGGCGAAGGTGCGGCGTACGCCGGGATGGGCATCCTCGGTGGTGCCGTAGATCTGCGCGGCCAGGAACGACTTGTCGTAGTCGTAGATCTCTTCCACGTCGAGCGTGGCGAGAGGCTGGTCCTGGTAGGTGAGCAGGATGGTCTGGCCCTCGGAGATCCCCTGATCGGCAATCTGTTCCGGGGAGAGGTCGAACAGGATCGGGACGCTCCAGACGTAGCCGCTGGCCAGGCGCATGTCCTTGGCCACACCGTCCACGTCCGCCGACGTCATGAAGCCGGTGAGCGGGGCGAAGAACCCGTACGCCAGTCCCATGCACTCGGTGGCGATCTGGCCCCGCACGGGTACCGCGGTGAGGCCCTTGATCGCCTTGGCGCCGTCGGCCGGATCGAGGACGCGTTCCGTGAACGGCCCCCCGTGCGGCGCGAGAGCGTTGTCGACGCCCGTTGCTGCCATATGCCCCCCTTTTCTTGAACCCTCCCTCGCCCGGGGGGGTGGGTCAAATAAGGGTTTGGGGGGCGCGGCCTTCGATTTGCTTATTCGCGTCCGTCGTCGCTGACGGACTGCTTCAGCACGAATTCCGAGGCGAAGGTCAGGAATCGGCGGACCAGCGGCGAGAGGTGTTTCCCCTTGCGGTGCAGGATGTGGATGGGCCGCTCGATGGCGAGCCCATCGATGGGGACCCGGGTCAGGACGCCGAGGGCCACCTCCCGGGAGATCGCGTAGCGGGACACCATCGCCACACCCAGGTTGGCCTCCACCGCCTTCTTGACCGCCTCCGTCCCGGGAAGCTGCATGGTCACCCGGAGCCGGTGGCCCTGGTTGTGGAAGGCGCTCTCGATGAGCATGCGGGTCCGCGACCCGGGCTCCGGGACGGCGAAGTCCTCTGCAGCCGCCTCGGCCGGGCTGACGGAAGCCCGTCCGGCGAAGGGGTGCGACGGCGAGACGATCAGGTGCACTTCGTCCTCGTAGAGGTCGCGGATGGTGAAACGACGGTCCTCCACCGGGCCGGTGACGATGGCCACGTCGATCATGTTCTGCATCACCCGGTCGAGAATCCGGTTCGTCGTCTCGATCTGCAGCGTGGCCTCGATCTCGGGGGACAGATCGCGAAAGGCCCGCATGATGGCGGGGGCGACGTACATGCCGCCGGTGGTGTTGGCGCCGAGAGCCAGGCGGCCCCGGCCCGAGCCCCGCAGGGTGGCCAGGTTCTGGTCCATCTCGGCTTTCGCCGTCAGCATCGCCTGGCACTGGGTGAGGGCCGCTTCCCCGGCCTCGGTGAGGAACAGCTTGTGGCCGACCCGCTCGAACAGCTTGACGTTGAGCTGGCGCTCGAGCGCCTTGACCTGCTGGCTGACCGCCGGCTGGGTGATGAACAGCTCCTCGGCGGCCATCGAGAAGCTCAGGTGCTTGGCCACCGCGCAGAAGATCTGGACCTGATTGAGATTCATGACCGCCTGCCCACGAAGGAAAGGCTATCCAGGGCAGGCTTTCAGAGCCGCCTCGGCGTGGCGCACGGCGTCGTTGGCTGACAGGAAGAAGCGGTCCGTGCCGAGCCGCTCATACGAGCCCGACCGTCGCATGACGTCGAGCAGGCGTCCCTTGACGCCGGCCAGGTAGAGCGCCACGTCGCGCTGCGCGAAATCGCCGGCGATCTCGACCAGGGCGGTATCGGCGGTGGAGTCGAGTTCGCTGACGCTGGTGGCGTCGAGGACCAGCACCCGCATCCGGCCGTCCTGCTCCTGCTCCACGTTCTTGAGTTTTTCCCGGAGATAATCGAGGTTGGCGAAGTAGAGCGGTGCGTCGACCCTGACGACCACGACGCCGTCGGTCGTCACCGCCGAGGGCGATCGTTCGACGTTGCGAAACTCGGTCGTGCCCGGAATCCGGCCGAGGACGGCGATGTGGGGCCGGGTGGTCCGGTGCAGGACCACAGCCAGCGAGGCGACGACGCTGATCCCGAGGCCGAGTTCCACCCCGAACACAAGGGTGCTGCCGAAGGCCAGGGCCAGGAGCCAGAAGTCGCTGCGCTTGACGGTCCAGAGGCGCCGGGCTTCGGTGATGTCGACAAGGCCGGCGACGGCCATGAGGACGACCGCCGCCAGGATTGCGTGGGGGAGCGGCCGGAACAGCGGGGTGAGGACGACAAGGGTGAGTGCCACCACCCCGGCGCTGATGACGCCGGCCAGCTGCGTGCGGGCGCCGCTGGCTTCGTTGACGGCCGTGCGGGAGAAGGAGCCGCTCACGGCGTAGCCGCCGGAGAGGCCGGCGGCCACCGTGCACGCGCCGAGCGCCACCAGCTCCCGGTTGGGTCTGACCGTATAGCGGTGCCGCTGGGCGAAGACCTGGGCGATGGCGATCGATTCGACAAATCCGAGCATCGTGATGGCCAGAGCGGTCGGCACCAGGGCACGCAGGTGGTCGAGGCCGCCCGTCGGCACGCCGAACGTGGGCAGGCGACCGGAGATCTCGCCGACCACGCTCACGTGGTGGCCCTCGAGTTGAAAGGCGAACACTGCCAGCGTGCCGAGGGCGACGACGATGAGCGCGCCCGGCCACGTGGGCCGCCACCGGCGCAGCCCGGCCAGGAGGGCGATGGCGAGGGCTCCGACGGCCAGCGTGGCGCCCTGTATCTCGTCGATCCGGCCCATGGCCTCGGCCACGATCCCGTGAACCCGCTCGGTGTGCTCGAAATTGACACCGAAAAGGTGTTTGAGCTGGCTGGCGCCGATGAGGAGTGCCGCCGCCGAGGTGAAGCCGCTGAGGACGGGCCGGGAGAGGAAGGTCACCAGGAACCCGAGCCGCCCGACGCCGAGGGCGATGCGCATGAGCCCGACCATGATGGCGAGCGTCGCCGCCAACTCGACCGCCAGCCGGGCGTCGCCTCCGGAGAGGTTGGCCAGGGCGGCGGACGTGAGGAGTGAGCTGATGGCGGTCGGACCGACGCCGAGGTGGCGGGACCGGCCGAAGGCGGCGTAGACGATGAGCGGCACGACCGCCGAGAGCAGGCCGACCTGGGGTGGCAGGCCGGCGAGGAGCGCGTAGCCCATCGACTGGGGGATGAGCATCGCGCCGACGGTCAGGCCCGCGATGAGATCACCCTTCAGGTTCCGCCGGTCATAGCCGGACACCCAATCGAAGAGGACCATGACTTCACGATAGCCTG
>JAICGL010000508.1 GCA_025923175.1 Acidimicrobiia bacterium | reverse complement strand
TTGGTCGTCGGGCCGGGCCGAGGAAGCATTCGACGTGTTCAATCCCGCGACCGGTGAAGTCATGGCGACGGTGCAGGGCGGTGGGGCGAACGAGGTCGACGCCGCCGTCCGCCGGGCACGGCGGGCCTATGACGAGGTGTGGCGGCACCTGACGGCCCGGGAGCGGGGCAAGCTCCTCTTCGCCTGCGCCCGGGTCGTGCGGGAGCACGCCGACGAGCTCGCTGCGCTCGAGACGCTGGAGATGGGCAAGCCCTACAGCCAGGCCCGCCCGTTCGACGTCGAGTTCTGCATCAGCTCGTTTGAGTTCTACGGCGGCCTGGCCGACAAGGTGCCGGGCCACGCCTTCGACCTCGGCCCGATCGCCGGCCACACGGTGCACGAGCCGTACGGCGTCGTCGGCGGGATCATCCCGTTCAACTGGCCGCCGATCCACACCGCGGCCAAGAGCGCGCCGGCGCTGGCGGCGGGGAACACCGTCGTCCTCAAACCGCCGGAACAGGACCCGCTGACGATCATGCGGATCGTCGAGCTGCTGGAGGACGTGCTGCCGGCCGACGTGCTGCAGATCGTCCCGGGCCGCGGCGCTGCCGCGGGGACGGCGCTGGCCGGGCACCCACTGGTCGAACGGCTGTCCTTCACCGGTTCCACCGCCACCGGCCGGGCGGTGCTCAAGCTGGCGGCGGACGGTCTCACGCCGGTGACAGTGGAACTCGGTGGCAAGAACCCGTTGGTGGTCTTCGCCGACGCCGATCTCGACTCCGCCGTGCGGGGAGCGGTGGAAGGCGCCTTCTTCAATCAGGGCGAGGCGTGCACCGCCGCCTCCCGACTCCTGGTCGAGGACGCCGTCCACGACGAGTTCGTGGATCGCATGGCGTCGGCCGTCTCCCGGCTCCGGGTGGGCGACGGCCATGATCCGGGGACGCACGTCGGTCCGCTGATTAGCGCGGTGCAGATGCGGCGCGTGCTGGGCTACATCGACCGCGCAATTGCCGAGGGGGCGACCGTGGCGGCGCAGGCGCCGCTTCCGTCGGAGGATCGCTTGGCCGGGGGCTACTGGGTTCCGCCCACACTGTTCACCGGCGTGACGCCGTCGATGACCATCGCCCGGGAGGAGGTCTTCGGGCCGGTCACGGCGGTGCTGCGCTTCTCCGGCGAGGCCGATGCGCTGACGCTCGCCAACGACACCCCATACGGGCTGGTGGCGGCGGTCTACACCGCTGACCACGCCCGGGCCCGCCGTCTGGCCCGCGGGATCGACGCCGGCGTGGTGATGATCAACAACTACAGCCGGGCCTTCCTCGGCAGCCCCTTCGGCGGGTTCGGCGACTCCGGCTACGGGCGGGAGCACGCCATCGAGAGCCTCCTCGAGTTCACCCGCATCAAGTCGATCCGGGAACCCTCCGGCCTCTCCCCCATCCCCGAATGGCCGGCTCTCGACGACCTCTTCGAGTAATACCGAGCGGAAGGGCGGTGCTCAGCGGTCCTCGAGGACGGCGACGGAGGTGATGGGTCGGGCCGGCGGGTTGGCGCCGAGGGAGCCTTTGAAGCCGTCGGGGGTGCCGGAGAAGTCGAAGATGCCGCCGTCTTCGCCGACCATCAGGTAGCCGGCGCCGGCGCGGACCATGCCGGTGACCGGGCGGTTGAGCTTGGTGTCGCCCATGGAACCTTTGAACGCGGCCTGGAAGGCGAAGATCCCGCCGTCGGAGGCAACCAGCCAGTAGCCGACCCCGTCGGCGTCTGGCACGAGACTCTGCACCGGGGCATTCAGCTTCTTGCCGCCCATGGAACCGTGGAACTTGGCGTCACCGAAAGCGAAAATCCCGCCGTCGGAGGCCACCATGAAGTAGCCCTGACCGGACGGGGTGACGATCGAGTCGAGCACCGGGCCGGCCAGGGCCAGGTGCGAGACGTCGCCGAGGGACGCGGCGTTGCCGAAGGTGAAGACACGCCCCCGGCTCGTGAAGATCCAATAGCCATCATCATTCCCGGTGGCTGAGAGGCTGGTGACCTTCTCCCCCGCCGTCAGCTTCGTCCGGTCCACATTGCCGCGGTGGATGGCGTCGCCGAAGGCGAAGACCCGCCCGAGGTCATCGACGATCCAGTAGCCCTTCCCGGTGCGAGTCGGTTCGAGATCGACGGCGGTGGCCGGGCCGACGGCGGCGTCGCCAAGCCGGATGGCATCACCGAAGCCGTACACCGCTCCGTCGGAGCGGACCATCCAGTATCCGGTCGTGTGGCTGGCGAGCTGCCCCTCGCCGCCGGGTGGCATTTGGGCAGGATCGCCCACCGGCTGCCGGTAGTCCTGCCCGGAGAGTGGGAGGACGATGCCGCCCGCCGCCGTGTTGTCGGGGATGACGAGGGTCGCGTAGCTGGCGCCGGTGTCCGTGGGCGTGTAGTCGATGGTGATGGTGCAGGTGGCTCCGGGTGGGAGCGACGTTCCGGAGCAGCGCTCGGAGCGGACCGGGAAGGCGTCCGTGTCGCCCGACATCTGGACCGTCCCGACGATCAAGGGACCGCTGCCCTGTGAGGTGATGGTGACGGTCTGGCTGGTCTGCTCGTCCTGCTCGGTGAGGTAGTAGCCGAGGCCGGGAGCGTCGGGAGTGATGCTCCGGGAGGCCAGCGGCACGGTGGACTTCCAGCGGACCTCCCCGACTTCGAGCCGGTCGGTGGGCACGCAGCCGAAGCGCCAGGCCGCCGCCAGGCGGCTGATCTGGCCGTTTCCGTCGAAGCCGATATCGAAGATCGTGAACGAGCCGGCCGCCTTGTTGCAGCCGGTGTAGCGGGTGTTGAGATCCATGCCAGGCTCGGCGCCCTCGTTGAACGGCCAGCGCGTCGCTCCGATGTAGCTGCGCCCGGAGGTCAGCGTGTCGCCGTCCCGGGCCGGGAAGAGCCTGAGGTCAATCGGGAAGGGGCCGGGGCCGTAGACGTCCGGGTCGGACGAGGTGAGGCTCACGTGCGCCCCGTATGCGGTGCCGGTGACGGAGAAGCTGACGTAGGGATCGCCGTCACGGATCGTCTGGACGAAGCGGTACTGGTCGGGCCACCAGTCGCTTCGGTCGAGGAACAGGGCGCTGGTGGGCGCGACCGAGGGGGCTGTGGGGTCCGGAGCGTTCGGCGACGGCGGACTCGACGACACTGCGCCCTCGAGTGTCCAGCGGCGCGCTCCCCGGGCCGAGTTGTCGGGGACGACGAGCGTGGCGGAACGGGCCGTCGGGTCGGACGCGCTGTACCGGACGGTGACGGCGCAGCCGACTCCGGTCCCCAGGGTCTGGTTGCTGCAGTCGTCTCGCACCACCGAGAATCCGCCGGCCGCTCCTTCGAGCCGCACCGCGCCGGTACGCAAGGCGCTGCTCCCGTCCGAAGTGACGGTCACCGTGCGTTCAATCGCCTGCCCGACGGCCGGGGTCATGAACGGGACGGCTACCCCCGCACCATGGCGGGACACCCAGGTGACGGTCGAGTT
>JAICGL010000507.1 GCA_025923175.1 Acidimicrobiia bacterium | reverse complement strand
TTCCGGCTGCCCGCTTCGTGGGGGCACAGCCACCCCTTCACCGTGATCCCGGTGGACGAGTGGGCCTATCCCTTTCCCCGGCCAGGAGTGAGGGGTCGGCCGGTCACGGTGGCCGGTGAGCTCTGCTCACCGAAGGACGTCCTGGCCCGCGACGTGCCGGTCGACGAAGTGCGGGCCGGTGACCTGCTGTGGTTCCACCACGCGGGGGCTTACGGCTGGTCGATCTCCCACCATGACTTCCTGAGCCACCCCCACCCCCGCCGCGTGTTCATCGGCGGGCGTGGCCGTCGCTCAGCTGGCGAGCTTGAGGGTGATACGGCGGCGGCGTTCGGCCTCCGGCAGTAGGCGGCACGAGAGGCACGTGCGGGGGGCGTCGGGCAGGCGGTAGCGAAGGCAGCACGTCTGGCGTCGGACAAACAGGCGCACGCCGCCCTCGTGGTCGACCGGAAACACGTCGGCCAGTCCCTCGATGGGTGAACCCGGCTCGTGCAGTAAGCGGCGGGCGTCGAGGAGCATCTGCGCTGCGAGGTCCGCTGATGGAAGCTGCGCCGCCGAGAGGGCGGCGAAGGCGCCGGCCGTGGCCGCCGCCACATTGCCCCACAGCAGCCGCCGCCCGACCGGGGCGATGTCGACCATCGCATCGACGAGCCCGGCGAGATGACCGTCGAAGAGGCGGGAGCGGGCCCATGCGAAGAGGGCGTCCTCATCGTCGATGATCTCCGCCCACGGGTCGGCGGCCGCCTCGCGGTCACCGGCGAGCGCGGCGTAGCGGGGCGTCATCGCTGACGCCCCCGCCGGCCGCCCCTCCTCGTCGAAGAGCAACTCCGTGTTGTCCGCCCCGAGGTCGGTGACCCGCCGGGCGCCGACGAGACCGGAAATCACCGGTCGGGTGACGCTCACTGCCCACGCCTGGAAGAGCAGTGAGGCCGCCACCGCGATGTCGTCGGTACCGGCGGTTCGACCGAACGCCTGCACCATCCGCAACAGTCCGGGGCTGTCATCGAGGGCGCTTGCGGCGCCCACCTTCGTATTCATCGGACCAAACACGTTCTCTTAGGTGACCCTTATTAGGTGCACCTTATAACGGTTCGGTCAGCGAACGCAATCACATCCTGAAAATCAGGAGGCATTCGGTGCGAGCACGGTGTCGAGGCCGGTCAGGTCGCCGGGAGCGTCGGGTCGAAAGGGAAGGGTGTCGGCGCCCTCCACCGGGACCGTGCGGCTCCGCCGCACCGTGAAGAGGCCGAATCCGCCGGCGGCCAAGGTGGCGACGGCGCCGACGGCGATGCCATAGCGGGCTCCGAATGTCTCCGAGATCGCGCCCAGGATCGGGCCGCCGATCGGCGTGCTGCCGAGGAACACGATCGCCTGCAGCGCCAGCACCCGGCCCCGCATCGACGGGTTGGCTGCCAGCTGGGTGATAGCCGTGGCGGCGGTCATGAACATGATGCTGCCGAAGCCCACCAGGAAGCCGGTCACGTACGCCGCCGGCTGGTTGGGTGCGAACGTGAGGAGCGTCATGCCGAGCCCGAAGATGACGGCGTTGCGACTGACTGTCCGGACGTCGACGGTGGTGCGCCGGGCGGCCGCCAGCGCGGCGATGAGTGATCCGAGGCTGATGATCGACAGCAGCCAGGTGAAGGTGACGTCGTCGCCCCGGAGGTCGCGGGTGGCGAAGAGGGGCAGCACGGTCTGGAAGTTGAAGGCCAGTGTCCCGATGACCACCATCATCAGCAGCGGGACCCACAGCTCCGGAATGCTGCGGGCGTAGCGGATGCCCTCCCGTACCTGGCCCCTGCCCTTCGGCGTGACAGGTGCCTGGCGCAACTCGGCGGTGTTCATCCGCCAGTACGCCAGGATGACGGGCACGTAGCTGATTCCATCGAGGAGGAAGCACCACCCGAATCCGACGGTGGTGACCAGCACGCCGGCCAGGGCCGGCCCGATGATCCGCGAGCCTGTCATCAGCGCACTGTTCAGGCTGACGGCGTTGGGAATGCGGTTCTCCGGCACCAATTCGACGACGAACGAGCGCCGGGCGGGGTTGTCGAAGGCCATGGCGAAACCGCTGAAGACAGCCACCACGTAGATCGCCAGCAGCGGCGGGTCGGTCATGAAGCCGAGTGCGGCCAGGCAGAAGGACTGCGCCATGGCGAACGCCTGGACGATCATCAGCAGCCGGCGCTTGTCGGAGCGGTCGGCCACGAGACCGGCGAAGGCGCCGACCAGCAGGATCGGGCCGAACTGCGCGGCGGCCAACGCCCCGAGGGCGTACCCGCTGTCGGTCAGCTTCAGCACCAGCAGGGTCTGGGCGACCAGCGTGAGCCAGTTCCCCACCTGGGAGACGAGTTGACCGGCGAAGAAGAGGCGGAAATTCCGGATGTCGAACGACCGGAAGATGTCGTGGGTGGCGTGTCGAATACGGGTCAAGGAGCCGTCCTCAGGAGACGATTTCGTCGAGGACGTCGAGGGCGTCGGCGAGACGGCGCTGACGATCGGCGTCGAGTTGGCTGATGCGCGCCGTCAGCCAGGCGGTCCTCCGGCGACGGATCTCTTCGAGCAGCGTCTCGCCCGAAGAAGAGACGGCCACGCGACAGATGCGGCGGTCGGCAGGATCGGGCGTGCGGGTCACGAGACCGTCAGATTCGAGCTTCGAGACGACCTTGGTGATCGACGGGGGAGCGACCCGTTCGTGCTCGGCCAGGGCGCCCAGCGTGAGCGGCCCGTGGTTGGCGATGACGGCCAGGGCCGAAAGCTGGCTCGGCGACAGCCCGGCGCCCGACTCCTGACGGAGCCGCCGGGCGAGGCGCGTGGCGCTCAACCGCAGCCGAGAAGCGATCTCCGGGGCGCTGTTGGCCGTGCTCGCGACCGAGGGGGAGGTGCGCATGCCAGATAGTTTACCAGACTAATTAGCCTGGTGAACCAATTGGGTGTGTACCGTGGAGTCATGCCGGTGGCCGACATGATCATCTGCGTGGATTGCGGTGGACCGTGCCAGCGCGTGCCGGCCGAACCACCGGAGCTCGGCTGGCAACCGGGTGACGTGGTCGCCTACCGCTGTCGCGACTGTGCCGACGTCTGGTACCTCGAGGTCGACATCGACGACCTCGAGGACTGACAGTCAGAAACGCCACAGCCCGGTTGGTGCGAGCCGACCGGGCTGTGGCGCAGTTACGAACTGCTTGAACTAGCTCTTCCGAGCGGTCTTCCTGGCCGCAGCCTTCCGCGGGGCTGCCTTGCGCGGAGCAGCGGCCTTGCGGGGCGCTGCTGCCTTGCGCGCAGGTGCGGCCTTCCTCGCGGCGGCTTTGCGCGGAGCGGCGGCCTTGCGAGGGGCAGCTGTCTTGCGAGGAGCGGCGGCCTTGCGGGCTGCTGTCTTGCGAGGAGCGGCGGCCTTGCGGGCTGCTGTCTTGCGAGGAGCGGCGGCCTTGCGAGGGGCAGCTGTCTTGCGGGCTGCGGCCTTGCGAGGAGCGGCGGCCTT
>JAICGL010000506.1 GCA_025923175.1 Acidimicrobiia bacterium | reverse complement strand
CTCCCGGGGCGGTCATCGCCCCGCCCAACACCGAGACCGACTCCAGCGGGCGCGCGTCCGCGGAGGTGACGCTGGGCACGCCGGCCGGTGACCAGCCGGTGGAAGCAAGACTGGACGATCCGGCATCCGATCTCAGGGTGCAGTTCAGTCTGACCGCGCTCCAGCCGAACCGCGGCGGCGGCGGCGACGATGGCGGGGGTGATGGGGAGGGAGGTAATGGCGGTGACGACGAAGGGAGCGGCGGTGGTGGCGGGGGCGACGACGACGACGACGATGACGACGATGACGACGATGACGACGACGACGATGACGACGACGACGACGATGACGACGACGACGACGCCGACGGCGACTGCATCGCCTCGAGCACCTCGGGCAACTCGACGCAGAGCCAGAGCGGCCTCGTCAACGTCGGGAACCTGAACCTCGGCCTCGACAACCTGCTGGGGAACCTGCTCTGCCAGTCGAACGTGGGCAACGGCCTGGCCGTTTCCGTGATCGGCGGCGCTCTCGGCGGCGACCTCTTCGGAGGCGACGGTGACTCGGACGGCGGCTGCATCGCCTCGAGCGACTCCGGTAACTCCGAGCAGGAGCAGGAGGGCCTCGTCAACGTCGGGAACCTGAACCTCGGCCTCGACAACCTGCTGGGCAACGCGCTCTGCCAGTCGGACGTGCTCAACGGCGGGGCGGTCTCGGTGATCGGCGGCGCTGTCGGCGGCGACCTCTTCGACGGCGACGGTGACTCGGACGGCTGCATCGCCTCGAGCGACTCCGGCGACTCCGAGCAGGAGCAGGAGGGCGCCATCAACGTCGGGAACATCAACGTTGGCGGCAACAACCTGCTGGGCAACGCCCTCTGCCAGGCGGACCTGCTCAACGGGCTCGCCGTCTCGGTGATCGGCCCGGCCGTTGGTGCCGGAGGCGGACTCCTCAGCAGCGGTCCCCTCGGGCTGCTCAGCGGCGTCGGCTACCTGGTCCCCGGCATCATGGCGGACGTGACCGTCGTGGCCGGCCTCCTTCTGAGCCTGTAATCCAATCAGCTTCCGGGTCCATCCCGGACTCACCGCCTGAAGCGCTCCGTCCCCGCCCTACTGGCGGGGCGGAGCGCTTCGGCGCGTCAGGGGACTAGAACTGCACGCCCTTTCCGAGGGCACCGTCGACCAGCAGGTTGGTCCCGGTGATACGGCTGGCCACGGGGCTGGCCAGGAACACGACAGCGGGCCCCACCTCCTCCGGCGTGCCCATCCGGCCGGTGGGATTGAGGCCCATGAACGTCTCGTAGATGTCGGGGAGGTTCTCTTTGGCGTAGTCCCAGAAGCCGCCTTCGAAGAAGGTGTTCCCCGGCGAGACGGCGTTGGCCCGGATCCCTTTCGGAGCAAGGTTGTAGGCCAGCGAGTGGGCGTACACGATCAGGGCGCCCTTCACGACGCCGTAGGCGCCGGTGAAGTCGATGTCCCTGCCCGACACGCTGGAGATCAGCGTGATCGACGCGGCGTCGCTCTGCTCCAGATGGGGCATGGCGGCCTCCACCAGGCGGACCGAGTGCATGAGGTCGACGTTGATCTCCGCCTGCCAGTTCTCCTCGGCGGAGCCGGCAGACAGGGCACTGACGTTGGCCACGACGGCATCCAGCCCGCCGAGTGCCTCGGCGGCGTCGGCCACCCAGCCCTTGAGCGCGTCACCATCGCCCACGTCGAGGGCCCGCCCGAAGGCCCGGACGCCTTTCTCCTCGACCGCTTTGGCAGTGGCAATGACGTCGGCTTCCGTCCGGGCGCAGAAGGCGACGTCGGCTCCCTCGTCGGCGAAGCTATTGACGATCGCCCGGCCGATTCCCTTGGTCCCACCGGTCACCAGCGCCCGCTTGCCCCGCAGCTGAAGATCCATTTCGCGTTTCCTCCCCGCTCGCCTGGGGTGAGAAGCCTATGGTGCGGGGCATGGCGACGCACGAGATCCGGATCGATCGCTCGCTGCCGCTGGCCAGTGAGCCGCACACCGGCCACAACCGCTGGCATCCCGACATCCCGCCGATCCTGCGCTGCAACCCGGGTGACGAGGTGGTCCTCGAGACCCGCGACACCTTCGACGGCGCCTTCGACCGCCGGTCCGTCTCGAAGTCGGTCGAGGAGGTCGACTTCGGGCTGGTGCACCCGCTGACCGGGCCCGTGTACGTGGCCGGAGCCGAGCCGGGCGATCTCTTGGTGGTCGAGACCCTCGAGGTGATTCCCGAGGCGTTCGGTTTCACCGCTCACGTCCCCGGCTTTGGCTTCGGACGCCAGGACTTCCCAGACCCTTATCTCGTGAAGTGGGAACTGGCCGACGGATGGGCGACGTCCGACGACCTGCCCGGCGTCCGCATTGCCGGTGCACCGTTCATGGGCGTGCTCGGCGTCGCGCCGTCGCGTGCCCTGCTCGAGGCGGCGTCAGCTCGCGAAGCCGACCTGGCGGCTCGTAACCCTGACGACCCGGTGCTCCTGCCGGAAGCGGCCGGGGCGGTGCCCGCCGACCCCGTCATCGCGGCCGAGGGGCTGCGGACGGTCCCGCCCCGGGAGAACGGCGGGAACGTCGACATCAAGCAGCTGACGGCCGGGACTCGCCTGCTGCTGCCAGTGTCGGTCGACGGCGCCCTGTTCTCCGCTGGCGACGCCCACTTCGCCCAGGGCGACGGCGAGTCGTGCGGCACGGCCATCGAGATGGCCGGCACCTGCCGGATCCGTCTCGACCTCCGCAAGGGAGCAGCGGCCGAGCGGGGCATCACGACGCTCTGCTACGAACGGGACCAGGCCGCCTCCGAGCCGGCCCCTTCCGGTGGCTACTTCGCCACCACGGGAATGTGCATCGGCCGCGACGGGCGCAACGAGTTCGAGGACCTCACCCTGGCCGCCCGCAACGCCCTCGAGGCAATGATCCGCCACCTCACCCACGAGTACGGCTTCACCCCGCAGCAGGCCTACACGATCTGCAGCGTTGCCGTGGACCTGAAGATCAGCCAGGCCGTCGACGTCCCCAACGTGATCGTCTCGGCCTTCCTGCCTCTCGACATTTTCGTATAGGCGGACTGCACTGATATCAGAGCCCGAGATCGGACTTGAACCGATGGCCTGTGCTTTACGAGAGCACTGCTCTGCCAGCTGAGCTACTCGGGCGGGTATCAGGCAGATTAGCCGCCGGGGGTAGGTGGACGAGCAGGTGTTCGAGTAGAAGCGCCTCGTTGATGGCGGTTCGGGCGACAATCACCTGACGGGCCTGCGCGCAGGCGTCGAGGGCGGCGACAGCAGCACCGGAACCGGCGACGAGGGCGTCGCGGTAGAACCGCTCGAGGGCGGTCACGATTTCGGCCAGGGCGTCGGTGCGGGCCCGGCGGGCGGCCCGGGTCTGGCGTTGCTCGAGGTCGCGGCGGAGCCGGCGGGCGAGGCGGTCGGGATAGCCGGCCTCGGTCAGTTCCTTCTCCAGAGCCTTTGCTTCGGCTTTCTGGTCACGTT
>JAICGL010000505.1 GCA_025923175.1 Acidimicrobiia bacterium | reverse complement strand
CTCGACAGCAAGGGCGCCGACGCCTTCGCCGGCTCGGGCCCCGCCGCCGAGGCCATGGCCACCCGGGTGCAGGACGCCTGGCTTTCCTTCGCTCGCACCGGCGACCCGGGCTGGCCCGCATACGACCTCACGACCCGTCCGACGATGTTCCTCGGCGAGATCTGCGAGGTGGTCAACGACCCGATGTCCGGCGAACGCCGGGCCTGGGACGGCCTCCCCACCGCCTGAGCGTCAGGCCGGGAGGGCGGCTTCGGCCGCGGCCAGGCGGTCGGCGGCTTCGTTGGCGGCCCGGCGTGCGGCCTCGGCTTCGCCCGCGGCCTCCTCGGCTTCAGCCCTCGCCGCCTCGGCTTCACGCTGGGCTTCGGCGGCCCGCTTCGCGGCGGTTTCGGCGCGCTCGGCTTTCCGGCGGGCGCGGGTGGCGGCGGTGTCGGCTTCGGCGTCGCAACGGCGCAGCTCCCGGCGGGCGGCCTCGACCGCCTCGAGCGCTTCCTTGCTCGCTTTCGGCTTCTTCGCCGCCCGCTCTGCTCCGGGGAGCGGCTTGCGGTCGCCGTCGGCGGCGGACTTGGCCGGCGGTTCCTTTTTGGCCGAGCGGGAAGGCGCTGCGAATGCTCCGGTGCCCGCGCCGAGGAGCGAGAAGCCGGTGGATTCGAGTTCCTCGACGAGGACACCGCGGGCCAGGGCGTCGCCGGCCTCGTCGTGGACGGCGGCGGTCCGCAGGGTGGCAACGATCTTCTCCTGCTGGGCGGCGGATGCCGGACGGCCGGCCGCCCGAAGGACGTCGGCACCCAGCCCGGCAACGCGGTCGACTTCTTCGGCCAGCGCCCGGCCGGCGTCGCGCAGCCGGCCGGCGTCGCCCGACATCGCCTCGCGCTGGGCCTCCCGCAGCACGTCGCCGGCCGCCCTGAGACTCTCGACGGCGTCGGGGTGTTCCCGGGCGACCAGGTTCAGGGCCCAGGCGGCCACCGACGGCTTACGGAGCGACTTGACCTCGGCGGCCTCGTCCTTGCGCCCGGCGGCTTTGAGCTCCTTGGCCAGGGCGTCCCGCGCCGGGGTGAACTCTTCGAGCGGGAGCCCGTAGAGATCCTCAGGCGCTCTTGCGCTTGCTTCCACTGCTTGAAGAACGTCGGGATGTGGACGAAGACTTCTTGGCCGGGGCCTTCTTGGCCGAGGAGGAGGACTTCTTGGCCGGAGAGGAAGACCGCTTGGCCGTAGAAGAGGACTTCGTGGTCGAGGACGACGAGGACGAGGTCCGCCGGGAACCACCCTTCTTTGCGGCCTCCAGGCTCGCTTCGAGCGCGGCCATCAGGTCGACCACCTTGGACTGCTCCTCGGGCTCCTCCTCGACGACGATCTCCTCGCCGGCGGCCTTCTTCTTCAGGAAGTCGAGCACCTGCACACGGTACGTGTCCTCGTAGCGCTTCGGGTCCCAGTCCCGCGACATCGAGTCGATGATCTGGCCGGCCATCTTCACCTCGGCGGCCTGGGCCCGTGGCGCGGACCGACCGGTGGGGATGGCGTCGATGTCCGCCGGCGACATCACCTCGTCGTGGAACCGCATCGTCGAGACCGCCAGCGCGCCGTCGTGCGGGCGGATGGCGGCGAGGTACTGCTTGTTGCGCATCACCAGCCGGCCGATGGCCACCTTCTTCTGGTCCTCCATGGCTTTGAGGAGGAGCGCGTAGGCCTTGCGGGCTCCCTCGCTGTCCTCCGGAGCGAGGAAGTAGGTGTTGTCGTAGTAGATGGGGTCGATGTCGTCGAGGGCGACGAAGTCCTCGATGTCGATCGTGCGCGTGGCCCGGGGATTGAACTCGGCGAGCTCGTCGGGCTCCACCATGACGTAGTGGCCCTTCTCGACCTCGTAGCCCTTCACGATGTCCTCGTAGGCGACTTCCTTGCCCGTCTTCTCCGACACCCGCTTGTTGCGGACCCGGGCGTTGGTGCCCTCCTGGAACTGGTGGAAGGAGAGCCCCTGGGGGTGGACGGCCGAGTAGAGCTTTACCGGGACGTTGACGAGCCCGAAGCTGATGGAACCTGACCAGATGGCGCGGGGCATGGCGACCTCCGTGGGCGTACAGGCGCGTCAAAACGGGGTCCGGGGGACCCCGCTTGCCGTCTTCTGAAATTTGAATACCCAGGCGAAGGGCTGGTTGGAGCCTGGCTATCCGGGTTGGACAGTACCCACTCCTCCCGATGGGCAAACAACACCGAAAAAAATCCCCCGGCTCGGCACAAAACGCCCTTGAGCGGCCCCGGGACCTTCCTCGAGCCGGTAGCCGTCTGGTACAACAACCGGCGAAGGGCTGGCTTGCGATACCAGGAGAAGGTGTCATGGAGCTGGCCCGCGCCGCGGTTGTGTCCGGCACGACCATCGCGGTGGTGCGATGAGCGCCGTCCGAGCCAAGACGAAGCCCGAGGCCCCCCCGGCCAACGGGCAACACGGCGAGAAACCCCGAGCGACCGACGACACCCCGGCCAAGGCATCCGGCAACGACCGGCTCCTGGCCGAGCTGCTCGAGGCGCTGCGGGCGGCGACCGCCGGGCAGATCGACGTGCGCCTGTCGACACGCCGCCAGGGGATGGGCAAGGACGTCGCCCGCGCCTTCAACGACTTCATGGAGCTCTCCACCCGGTACAACAAGGAGCTGGTCCGGGTATCGCGCGCCGTCGGCCGCGACGGGCGGACCACCGAGCGGATCGACATTGGGCCCGTCCAGGGGATGTGGGTCACCCGCGTCGAGGCGGTCAACGACCTCATCGACGACCTGGTCCGTCCGATGAACGAGGTGGCCCGGGTCATCTCGTCGGTCGCCGAGGGTGACCTCACCCAGAAGATGCCACTGGCCATCGACGGCCGGCCGATGAAGGGCGAGTTCGCCCGCATGGGGGCGGTCGTCAACTCGATGGTCGACCTGCTCTCGGCCTTCTCCGCCGAGGTGACCCGGGTGGCCGGCGACGTCGGTACGGAGGGCCGCCTCGGCGGGCAGGCCCGGATGCGAGGCGTGTCGGGTGCCTGGCGGGACCTGACCGACAACGTCAACCAGATGGCGTCGAACCTGACCGACCAGGTGCGGAACATCGCCCTCGTCACCACCGCCGTGGCCAACGGTGACCTCTCGCAGAAGATCACGGTGGACGCCCGCGGCGAGGTGGCCGAGCTGAAGGAGACGGTCAACCGCATGGTGGACCAGCTCCGGTCGTTCGCCCACGAGGTGACGAGGGTGGCCCGGGAGGTCGGTACCGAGGGCCGGCTCGGCGGGCAGGCCGAAGTGCAGGGCGTGGCCGGCACGTGGAAGGACCTCACCGACTCGGTGAACTTCATGGCCGGCAACCTGACCGGCCAGGTCCGCAACATCGCCCAGGTCACAACCGCCGTGGCCCAGGGCGACCTCTCCCAGAAGATCACCGTCGACGCCGCCGGTGAGGTGGCCCAGCTGAAGGACACCATCAACACGATGGTCGACCAGCTCTCGGCCTTCGCCGACGAGGTCACCCG
>JAICGL010000504.1 GCA_025923175.1 Acidimicrobiia bacterium | reverse complement strand
CTTCTCGCCCCGGTGACAGGCGTCCTCGGTGGCGTCACCGGTGGGACGTCGACGGGTGGGCTTCTCGCCCCGGTGACAGGCGTCCTCGGTGGCGTCACCGGTGGGACGTCGACCGGTGGGCTTCTCGCCCCGGTGACAGGCGTGTTGGATGGCGTCACCGGTGGGACCACGGGCGGAGTTCTCGCACCGGTGACAGGCGTGCTTGAAGGCGTCACCGGTGGGACCACGGGCGGGCTTCTCGACCCGGTGACCGGCCTTCTCGGAGGTGTGACGGGCGGAACGACCGGCGGTTTGCTGGCGCCGGTGACGGGACTGCTTGGCGGGACCACGGGCGGGACCACGGGCGGGCTTCTCGCCCCGGTGACCGGCCTTCTCGGGGGCCTGACCGGTGGAGCCACGGGCGGGCTCCTCGGCGGTCTCGGCCTTTAGACGACGCGAGCATCTGAGGCCGCGGGTGCGCGGGCGGGCCGGTGAATCCGGCCCGCCCCGCCGCGCCGAGGATCGCGGACAAACCGTGAGCGCCTCGGTTTCTGCAACGAGGCACTAGGCCTCCCAGCACCATCGTGTTAGCGTCCGGGCTGTCGCGCCGCTCCGGACCCTGGTGGCGAGCATCCCAGTTGGACGATCACCGGAGCCGCCTCTTGGAGCATCCCGTTCGGCTGTGATCCGGACCACTTTCGCCTTCTGGCCATCTTCGAGCCTGGCCGAGCACGAGTGGCGCCTCTGAGCCCCCCGCCGGTAGTGCGCCTCTCCAGGCGGCTGCCGTCGGGTCCCTCCACGACCTGAGGGAGCCCGACGGCGCCGCCGTTAAAACGAAGAGTGGCGAACTGAACAAGCACCCGCGACGCAGCGCGCCACTCAGGCGGCTCCGTCGGGCCCCTCAAACAGCTGGGGAGCCCGGCGGAGTAGCCATTTCAGCTCTCTCTGAAGCCTGGGGCGTGGGCCCATGCGAGCGGGAGGCTTTCCTGCCCTTGGAGTCCGTAGCTCCGCCGGAGAACAGATCGAGAAGGCGGCCGACGAGCTGCTCCAGTTTGGGTTCTTCCACTGCGGTCGGGAAGACCGGCGCCGCCGGTCCCTCCCGGTCGCCCTCTTGCAGGTCATGTTTCACCCGGTACATGGCGGCGTCGGCGGCGTGGATGAGGGCGGCGGGGCCGTCGTCGCCGCCGCCCGAGAGGGCGACGCCGATGCTGGCGTTGACGGAGATCTCCGTGCCGTGGACGGCGAACGGCTCGTCGAAGACGGCGGCCAGGCGGGCCACGATGGCCGGCGCGTCGGAGGCCCGCTCGAGGTCTTCGCAGACGATGACGAACTCGTCGCCGCCCCAACGGCCCAGCGTGTCGGACGGCCTGACCGCCGAACGGAGCCGTTCGGCGATGCGCACCAGGATCTCGTCGCCGGCGCGGTGGCCGAGCGTGTCGTTGATCGGCTTGAAGTCGTCGAGGTCGAGGAAGACGACCGCGGCCAGCGAGGATCGCCGGTCGGCGCGGGCCAGGGCCTTGTGGAGGTGGTCGAGGACGAGGGAGCGGTTGGCCAGGCCGGTGAGGGGGTCGTGAAGGGAGGCGTGCTCGCTCGCCACCGCGGCGTCGATCTTGCTGCTGGCGGCGCGCAGGATGTCGGCCACCGACGCAGCGAAGGCGACGTCCTCCTCGTCGGCGTCGACTACGAGCTCGAAGGCTCCCGACGTCGGGGACGGGAAGAACTGGTGGACGAGCTCGGTCGCCTCGGCGTGGAGCGGCTCCAACGTGGTCGCGTCGAGCGCCCTCCGGGCGAACTCGGCCAACGCCGTCTGGTGGGCCAGACGCCGCCGGAGGAGCCGACGGAACGGATCGAGGTCGGAGGTCGAGGAGGAGAGGGGGACGGAAGGGGGCGGGGTCTGGGCCTCGTCTGCCGGCCCCGTCGTGGACGGCTGCGCGCGTCCCATCAGGGCCTTTCAGCGAAACTGCGGGTGATGGGGTGATTCCCTGTCACCGTGTTCACTGCACGTATCGACCCGCCGGCCGCAAAACATAAGCCCCTTTACGAATGAATTGGCCTCGCGGGCCACCGCCCCCCGGCGCATCCGAATGAAGCAGCGGGCCGGCGCAGCGCCGGCCCGCTCTGATTGCTCGTGATCTGGCCCCACCCGTTTGGCCACTTCGGCACTTAACGACGTGCGGCTCCCATCGCCAATCCCAAGAAGATCCCTACGACCAGGGCGACGCTTCCCGCAACAGTGAGCGCCATATTGCCGGCCGACATCGCCGCGGTCGTGGCCATGTTCCCGGCCTGGATAGCAGCCTGGGTTGCTTCCGCACCGGCCATCGTCGCGGCCTGGACCGCCTGAGCGGTCTCCAGTCCATGGAGCCGCTCGTTGACGTTGCTCCCGTTGCTGCTGCTCGTTCCCTGCAGTGTCGCTGTACCTGCGCCTTGTTCCGGCATGCGTCTCCTATTGTCATTTGCGTCGCCTTGCGCGACCCCGTCCGCTTTACCCGAAACGGCGAGACGCAACCGTCATCACGAGTGTGATTTTGTCGCCGGGCGCCGAGAACGGTCTCGGCGCCCGCAACCCTGCGCGATGTGCCTATCCGACCCAGTCAAGCTTGTGGACCTCGAACTCGCTGATCGACGGCTCCGGAAGGTTCGCCGCCTGCATCGCCTTGCCCAGTCCCGCATTCATATACCGGTCGATGTCTTCTTGCGAGTCCCACACCTCGATCACCTGAAGGCCGCGGTCGTTCTTGCCGGCGATGTGGGCGTGGGCCCCTTGCGGCTTGTCCATGCTGATCTTTCCGGCGACTTCCTCGTACTGCTCGATGGTGGCGCCCGGGACGTCGTAGATGCGACAGATCATGATCCATCTCCTTTTTGTATTGCGTGGTGCGGGCTTACATCCCGGCGAGGAGGGCCATCGTCGTGACCGCAACCACGGCGCGACGCCGCGACAACGTCGTGTTCCTCGAGGCTTTCACCGCCATGCTTGCTCCTCCCGGGCTCATCCATCGCGTCTCTGGATGCGCAACCAAGGTCTGGAGCAGCGCGCCATCACCGCTGAAACTGTCGCTGCGGGCTGGCAACACCACCGTACATGCTCGGACACGCGATTGCTGAGAGCATCGCTAGCCGACGGCGACGATTGGCAGAGGGCCGGCGCGGGCCAGCGTCACCTGCGCCAGGAACAGGGTTGTGGCCCGCGGCGTGGCCACGCAGTTGCCGTCGTAGAGCGGGATCTGGAAGGTCCCGCGGAGGGTCGGCGTGGTGAACGCACCGGCTCCGGCCAGGGTGAAGGAATGCGGCTCGATCACGTGGACGTGCTGATCGGTGGTCATGATCCAGTAGTCGACGGTGCCGGGGCCGAGTTGCTCCACGCAGCCAGCGCCCGACGGCACCGCGGTGTAGGAACCCGAAGCGACAAACGACCCTGACCCGAGCATGGGGCTCCAGCCGAAGAAGAATCCCCGGCACTCGATTACGCCCGGTGAGATGTCCCAGCGGCCTTGCGGGGCTGCGGAAGGCG
>JAICGL010000503.1 GCA_025923175.1 Acidimicrobiia bacterium | reverse complement strand
GTGAGCAGGAAGACGACGACGTCGGCGGTCTCGAAGCCGGTCCAGTCGACGGCAGCGTCTGCCGCCACGATGAGAACCGTCCCCGCCAGGGCGAAGGCGACGACGCCGAGGAGGAGCAGGCGGACGAGCACCGGAGCCAGGGCGCGGCGGCCGAGCGGATGGACGGCGCTCACCACCATTCCCGTCGCGCTCATGTCCACCGATGATGCTCGCCCGGGCGCGGCGACGTCTACGAGGCCAGCCCGCCGGATGGGGGTGAGGCCAGCCTCACCCCGGACCCGGGGAACGCCTGGCAGGGGAAGTAGGGCGGCCCTGGTTCACCGGCTCCTTTCGTTTCCGTAGCGTGCGTTCCCAGAGCCGGAAAGCCGGCGAGGGAGGGATCAGAGCCATGAGCATCCGACGTTCGTTGCTGGTGACGGCCACGCTGGTCACGGCCGGCCTGCTAGGTGGGGGCTTCGCGACGGCCGAGGATCGCAAGCCGCTTCCGGCGGGGGCCGAGTTCATCCGTGCGCTGGCCGCCCGGGACTTCACCGCTGCGGAGGCGACGCTCGCGCCCGACATCAAGTTCAAGGGCCACACCCCGAGCATGGGCTTCGTCGAGCGGACCGGTGCCGAGGCGGTCATGAGCCTGATGCGGGAGTGGTACGCCACCGCCGAGGCGCTCGAGAGCCTGGAGACCGGCAAGGTCATCCAGCGCCAGCATGTGGGCTACCGCATCCGCTGGAAGGCCGACCAAGGGCCCATGGTCTTCGAGCAGCAGGCCTACTACGACGTCGACGACCGTGGCCAGATCAGCCGGTGGCAGTTCGTGTGCTCCGGCGACCAGCCCGTCCCGTCCTGATCCTCGTCTGGCATGCTCGGCGGCCATGGGTGAGACACCGGTTCGGTGGGGCGACGAGGCCGATGACGTGATCCGGGGCGACCTGACGGCGGCGGCCGCCTACGTGACACCGGCCGGCGGCGCTGTGGTCGTCGGGGTGGCGCCCTGCGGGCTCGCCGACCGTGAGCGGGGAATCCTCGGCTTCACCACCTCGTTGGGTTTCGGCAAGAAGCTCGAGCGGATCGTGCTCGACCCGCACGTCGCCCTCGCCTATCACGCCCGCGATCACGGCTTCTCGAGCAGCCCCCGCTACGTCCTGGCCCAGGGGATCGCCTCGGTCGACCTCGAGCCGTCACCGTCACGCCTCCGGGAGTTCGGCCCGCAGGCGGTCCGCTACCTCGGCGAACTCAAGCAGGGCCCGGTGTGGGACCGGCTGCTGCGCGAGTACTACGCCGAGCGTGTCTTCGTCGACATGGACGTGGTCCGGGTCGTGACCTGGCCCGACCTGGGTGCATCGGGCGAACCCGAGGTCGCCGGCGCCGGCCGGCCGGAGCCGGCGCCGCCGCAGAATCCCCCGAAGGGCGGCACCGGCCCCCGGGTGGACATGGCCCGGGTCGCCGGCCGGCTGTCGAGCCTGCCCCACCGGCTGCTCGCGTGGCGGGGCGCCGACGGTTTCCCGGTCGTCGTGCCGACAGCCGTGGCCGGCCACGACACCTTCGGCTTCCGGATCGTCGCCCCGCCCGGGCTCCTCCCGGCGGGCGGACGCCGGGCCGGCTTCCTGGCCCACTCCTACCGTCCTCAGATGGTCGGACTGGCGACGCGCATCCTCACGGGCTGGCTCGACGTGACCGACGACGGGGAAGCGGTCTACGCCCCGCACACCTCGAAAGGGTTCATGGCCCCGCCGCGCAAGCACCTGCTCCTCGTGAGCAACGGCCTGATGGCCAAGGTCGGCTACTGGCGGAGCAGCCGTTCGGGTGCCGCCGAGCGGCTGCGCGCCCTGGCCTCGGATCGCTGAAGGCCGGCGGCCGAGACGCTTCGCGGCTTTCGTCCCGCCTGGTGCTCTCATAGCTCTCTTAAGGCCAGTGTGGTCCCCCTGGAATCGGGCACGACTCAATACCATGAGCCTGTTGCAGGGCCCGGAGAGGGTGGACGGCCAATGAGGGAGGCGACGAGGCGGCGCAGGCGACGCACGCTGGTCGCGCTCGGCCTCGTGGCGGCGGTGGTGGGGTTGACCGGTGCCGCCCGGCCGTTCGACCGGTTCGAGCGGCGCTCGGAGGACCTCGAGGCAGCACTCCTCGAGGCGGTGCGGGCCCAGCACTTCGAACAGGTCGTCGACTTCGGTCCGGTCGAGGGGGCCTGCCCGGGCTCGTCGTGGTGCGCCCAGCCGGCGGCGACCATCGCCCATCCTCCCAATCTCGACGTGGCCGTCATCGCCCTCGACCGGTCGGGCCGGCCCCGGGCGATCGCGAATGTGCTCCTGTCACGCGACTACCCCGAGGGCGTGGGGGTGCCGATCGGCGACGACTTCGGCACCGACGCCGTCCGGTGGCGGCGGTGGAACCCCGACCGGTGGAACGGCGGCACCTTCTCCGAGACCGACGGGTCGCGGGGGTCGACGGTGGGCTGGACGGACAACCCCCCGCTGACCGACGCCGATGACATCGTCCCCGGGCGTGACGAGGCGACGCTCGAGTTCATGTCCCCCTACCCGGCGTCGACCTTCAAGCTCATGGTGGCCTTCCACACGATGCGGCTCGTCGACCGCGGGACCGTCGCACTCGACCGCGACTACCGCTACGTCCGGGCGGACGGGACGGAGATGGTCCGCACCACCCGGCAGCTGCTCGACCGGATGATCACCGAGTCCGACAACGACTCGGCCAAGGCGCTGCTCAAGCAGCTCCACGACCTGGGCGAGGTCGACCGCCTCAACGAGGCGTTCCGCGACCTCGGCCTCGGCACGCTCCAGGTCAACGGGACCGATCCTGCCACCGGCGCCAGGTGGGGCATCGGCAAGGTCACGATGACGTCGCTCGACACCGCCCGACTCCTTCTGCTCATCAACGGCGGGCCCGGAGTGCTGTGGCGCACCCCCGACGACAAACCGGTGCGGGCGGCCGAGGTCCTCTCCCGGAACTCCCGGGCCATCCTCCTCGGGATGCTGGTCGACCAGGGCTGGAACGACATCCTCACCACGTCGAACTGGTGCGGCCGGTCGTACCCGGCACGGGGGATCCCGAGCCTCGTGGCCGACCGGTGGGTCGACCCCGACACCGGCACGGTGACCGTGGCCGGCAAGGAGTTCGGGGAGGACGTGCGCCCCTGCAACGAGCGGGCCGAGGTGTCGTTCGCCCACAAGAGCGGCTTCACCTACAACTACCTGTCCGACGCGGGCATCGTCCGGTCGTTCGCCGGGCCGGAGGGTCACTACATCGTGGTGGTGATGTCGAACCTCGGCTACCGCTATGCCGATCCCCGCCAGGGCGACGTCGCCAAGCCGGTGTGTGGCGACGACCCGGCGAAGGACACCGGCGTCTGTTACACGGAGAAGTTCGCCGCGCTGGGCAGCGCCGTCGACGCCATCCTCCGGCGCCGGTAACCCCGCCACCCGAACGGCACCTCACCCAGTTTGCGGCGGCTCCCGCGGCGGGCGACCTCGGCGGCCACGAACTGGCGCCGTTCCTCCCGTAGC
>JAICGL010000502.1 GCA_025923175.1 Acidimicrobiia bacterium | reverse complement strand
CTTCCTCTTCGACGAGCCGCTGTCGAATCTCGATGCCCAGCTTCGCGGCCAGATGCGGACTGAGATCGCCGGCCTCCAGCAGCGGCTCGGGGTCACCACGGTCTACGTCACCCATGACCAGGTCGAGGCCATGACCCTCGGTCACCGGGTGGCGGTGCTCCGCAAGGGAGAACTCCAGCAGGTCGACACGCCTCGGGGGCTCTACGAACGCCCCGCCAACCTGTTCGTGGCCGGATTCATCGGTTCGCCGTCGATGAATCTCCTGCCGGCGGCTGCGTTCGCGGTCGTGTCACTTGGCGAGACCGGGGGGAGTCGTGATCTGGTGATCGGTATCCGTCCCGAGCACCTCGAGGACGAGGCGCTGGTCGATCCGGCGGTTCGAGGGCGGGGAATCGGCTTCGAAGTCGAGGTCGAAGCCGTCGAATGGTTGGGTGCGGAGCAATTCGTCTACGTCCCCTGGGAGGCGCCCGGGGATCTCGTCGAACCACTCCAGCAACTCGCCTCCGAGCTGGATCGAGAGCTCACCCGCCTCTGGCTGGTGGCACGGGTCGACCCGAAGAGCGACATCCGGCGCGGCGACAAGGCGCGGCTGTGGTTCGACCCTCGCCACCTGCACGTGTTCGATGCGATGACCGGTGAACGGCTTGCTCCTTCTAGGCTCGCGGGGCATGTGCCGGAGCATCAAGACACTGCGGGGCAATGAGCCCACCGCCGAGGAGGTGCGGGCCGCCGCCCTCCAGTTCGTCCGCAAGGTGAGCGGCTACCGGGCGCCGTCCAAGGCCAACGAAGCCGTTTTCACTGCCGCCGTCGACGAGATCGAGGCCGCCGCCGAGCGGCTGCTGGCAGGGCTGGCCCCGCCTCGGGCCACCCAGGGCGCGAAGGCTGCCGGATAGGAAGTAACCGGGCCTTCTCGGCGTTGTAGAGAAGGTGCGCGCCCTGCCTCCGGCAAATTAAGGAATTCAGGGGTTGAACCGATATTCCGTGGCAATGGCGGGAAGGCTTCGATGATGGAGGAACCCACGATGACCACCACCACCACTTCGTCCGAGTTCGGCGACCAGGTGCGCGCCGTGCTGGCGGAGATGCCCACCTCGGGGGTCATCGACCGGTTCGCGGCCAACGACCTGCTCCTCGACCTGCTCGATGCCGCCCGTTCAGACGCCGAGCAGTCCCGGGTCATGCAGGCCCTGGCTGACCTGCCCAAGAGCAACATGGTCGACCGCAGCGACTTGAACGCCCTGCTGGCCGATCTCGCCGGCAGCAGCCAGAACTAACCAGCGGAGCGACCCCGGCGCTAGATCGTCCGGCCCCGGCCCGCCCAGTAGGGGTCGCGCAGTTCCCGTTTCACCAGCTTCCCCGTCTCCGTTCGGGGGAACTCGTCGGTGAAGTCGATCGAGCGCGGCACTTTGTAGCCGGCCAGGTGGTCGCGGGCGTAGGCGGTGATCTCGGCAGCCAGTTCGTCGGACGGCTCCGCGCCCGGGGCAAGCTCCAACACCGCCTTGACCTCTTCCCCGAACTCGTCGTGGGGGATGCCGAAGACGGCGGCGTCGAGCACCGACGGGTGGTTGACCAGCACCGCTTCGATCTCGGCCGGGTAGATGTTCACCCCGCCGGAGATGATCATGTCGATCTTGCGGTCGCAGAGGAACAGGTAGCCGTCCTCGTCGAGGTAGCCGACGTCGCCCACGGTCATAACGCCGGCTTCCCGGTGGGCGGCGGCCGTCTTGTCCGGGGCGCCGTGGTATTCGAAGTCGCCGCCGATCAGGTTGCGCATGTAGACGGTGCCAACCTCTCCCGTGGGGAGGACCTCGCCCTCGTCGTCGACGATCTCGATGGCCATGACGGGGAGCGGCTTGCCGACGGTGCCGGGCTTCGTGAGCCACTCCTCACCGGTGACGAAGCAGCCGAGGCCTCCCGCCTCGGTAGCCGAGTAGAGCTCGTGGATGACCGGGCCCCACCACTCGATCATCTGCCGCTTCACCTCGGGGGCGCAGGGGGCGCCGGTGTGGTACACGCCCTTCAGACTCGAACCGTCGAATGCTGCTTTCACCTCGTCGGGGAGGCGGAGGAGCCGGACGAAGTGGGTGGGCACGGCATAGGCCGACGTGACCTTGTACTCGTCGATGAGCTGGAGCATCTCCTCCGGATCCCATCGGCGGCGCATGACGAGGGTGGCGCCCCGGTAGGCGGGCAGCATCGAGAAGAGGAACGGGCCGCCGTGGTAGAGCGGCGCGTTGATCAGGCAGACACCGCCGTCGGGAATCTGGAACATCCCGGCCAGCCCGGAGAGCATGGCGGCGTGGACAGACACGGGCATGCCGACGACGAACGATGACGTGCGCACGCCCTTCGGCCTGCCCGTGGTGCCGGATGTGTAGAACATGTAGGCGCCGGCGGCCTGGTCGGCCGGCTCCTCGGGCGAAGCGCCCCCCAGCAGGTCGTCGTAGGACTCGAAGCCCTCCGGGAGTTCCTTGGCGGCTCCCGCCGCCGCTGTCGGGGGGACACCCCCCATCCCCCCGGGTCCACCGATGACCAGGCGGACGGCGACGTCGGACGTCTCCTTGAGAGCCTCGGCGGCGACGCCGGCGTACTCCGTCTCGGCGAGCAGCGCTTTGGCGCCGGAGTCGTTGAGGATGTAAGCCAGTTCGTCAGCGGTGAGATGCCAGTTGAGCGGCACGAGGATGTACGCCCCGATACCGGAGGCCATCACCGCTTCGACCCACTCGTGGCGGTTGCCGCAGAGCACGGCGACGGCGTCGCCCGCGCCCACGCCGGCGGCTCGCAGGCCGTTGACCAGCCGGTTCACCCGCTCGTTGAGCTCCGTCCGGGTGATGGTGGCGAACTCATCGATGATCCCCGGCCCATCGGGATCGGCCTCTGCCAGCTCCCGGAGATGCTCCGCCACGCCTACCCTCCCTATGTTTCTGATCGGTAGGAACGGGAGGCTAGTTGTCCCACTGGTTCGAAGACGTCGCCGACCACCTCGGCGGCGCCTACCTGCGCTATTCCTTCACCAAGGGCACCGACCAGGAGGTCGGCTTCCTCGTCGACTCTCTCGATCTGACGCCGGGTGCACGGATCCTCGACGTCGGCTGCGGCCCGGGGCGCCACGCCCACGCCCTCGGGCGTCTCGGCTACGAGGTCGTGGGCGTCGACATCTCCGAGCGGTTCATCGCGCTGGCCCGGGAGAACGCGCCGGAGGGTGCAGCCGTGCGGTTCGAACGGGCCGACGCCCGGGCGCTGGAGTTCGACTCCGAGTTCGACGCGGTCATCTCGCTGTGCCAGGGCGCCTTCGGGCTCTCGGGTGGAGCCGGGGTGGCGTCGCTCGACCCCGACCGGGCCGTCCTCGTTGGCATGGCCCGAGCCCTGCGGCCGGGTGGCCGGCTGGCGCTGTCGGCCTTCTCCGCCTACTTCCAGGTGCGCTTCCGGGGGGAGGCCGATTGCTTCGACGGCGTGCGGGGCGTGAACCACGAGCTCACCGCCGTCCGCAATGAGGACGGCGTGGAAGCGCCGGCTGATCTGTGGACGACGTGCT
>JAICGL010000501.1 GCA_025923175.1 Acidimicrobiia bacterium | reverse complement strand
TCGGACGGCCGCCGCGCTGAGCGGGCCGAACTGGCGACTGTCGGTGCTGGCCGCCTCGTTGTCACCCCGGACGAAGACATCGGCACCGGCCAGGGCGGCGACACGCTTGACCATCATCCGGTCGGGATCGCGAGGGTCGACCACAGTCACCAGGTCACCGACCCGGATCCTGGGTCGCAGCGGACCGAACCCGCGCCACACGAGCACCCGGTCACCCGGCAGGAGCGTCGGGACCATGCTCTCCCCCGCCACCTGCAGGCGCCCCAGTGGCAAGTGGTTCCGGCTGATCAGGGGCGGGTAACCTCCGGCCGACGACGTGCCCCCCGAAGGAGGACGCCACGATGACTTTCCTTTCCCGCCTTCTCGCCGCGGCCGACCGCATCAGCCCGCCGGCCCTCGCCCACGCCCACTGCGACCTCCCCTGCGGCGTCTATGACCCGGCCCAGGCCCGGATCGAGGCGGATTCCGTCAAGGCGATCCAGGAGAAGTACCAGGGTAACGACGACCCCGTGTTCCGCGAGCGCTGCACCCTGATCAAGGAGGAGCGGGCCGACATGGTCAAGCACCACCTGTGGGTGCTGTGGACCGACTACTTCAAGCCGCCGCACCTCGAGAAGTACCCGGAACTGCACGACCTGTTCTGGCGGGCCACCAAGGCGGCCGGCGAGTCGAAGAAGTCGAACGACCCGGCTCAGGGGGAGCAGCTGCTCGGCCTGATCGGCGAGATCGACAAGATCTTCTGGGAGACGAAGGCCGGCTAACCGCCGCTGACCGGCGGTAACACCGCTACTTCATCTTTCGGGCCCACCGGCGTCTCCATGCCGTCGGTGGGCTCGTTGCCGTTCACCCACACCCTGCAGCGGTCGAGGATGGCGGCGAAGTCGGGCCCGTACGCCTCCTTGGCCCGGTCGAGGAGCTCGCCCAGGGTCGCGGCGTCGATGTCGTCGTTGCTGCGACCGGCCAGCTCCCGGGCCCGGGCGAAGAGCACGAGGCGGCTCACGTGGTGAGCTCCACCAGGCCGTCTTTCACCACGACCTGGCCGTCGGCGTTGAGCGCTTCGAAGCCGTAGGCCTTGTCGCCGGCGGCGTAGATCCGCACGGTGATCTCCTGGCCGGGGAGGATGGGACGGGAGAACTTCACCGCCAGGCGAGCCAGACGGGTGGGATCACCGCCGGCCACCGTCTCAGTCACCGCCCGTCCGCAGAAAGCCATCGTGCACAGGCCGTGGATGATAATGCCGGGCAGTCCCACGGCTTGCGCCACTGCGTCGTCGAGATGGATCCGCACCGGGTCGCCCGACGCTTCGGCGTAGCGGAACGTCTGGTCGTCGTCGAAGCGGTAGGTCACCTCGGCAGCGGGTGGCCCGGCTTTGGTGGCGGCGGTCAGCTTGTGCTCCGGGGCGGGCTCCCCGCCACTCCCCCCGTCGAACGGACCGCGGAAGAACAGGGTGGCGAACTGCTCGTTGACCGGAGCGCCGGTGGCGTCGACGGTCTCCGTCCGGACGGCGACGGTGGTGCCGATGCCCCGGACGGCGAGGTACACCGGGGTCGCCTTCGAGCGGAGGACGTCGCCGGGGGCGATCGGCCGAAAGAAGCGCATATCCTGCTCGGAATGCACGACCTGTTCGAAGGCTTCGGATGGGGTGACGAAGCCAGCGGCAGTGGTCATGACGTCCCAGACGGGAACGATGGCGAAGACCGGCGGGGCCAGCTCACCCGCGGTATGCCGCTCGTTCGTGTCGTTGGTGGCCGCTGCGTAGGCGATGGCCCGGGGGGCTTCGACCTTGAACTCCCGTTCGTCCGTGGTGCGGCCGAGGCCGCTGGGGTCGAACTCCCTCATCGCGCTCCGGCATGTTCGCGGCAGGTGCGGGTTCCGGGCATCGCCTCCAGCCGCTCGGGATCGACCTCCTTGCCGCACACCTCGCACCGGCCGTAGGTGCCCTCGTCGATCTTGCGGAGAGCGGCGTCGAGGTCGTTGATCTCGGCCTCGAGCTGCTCCAGGAGGGAGAAGTCCTTCTCCCGCTCGAAGGTCTCGGTGCCGAGGTCGCCCTGGTGCTGGTCGTTCGACGCGAGCTCCGAGATGCTGGCGTTCTCGCTCTCGCTCCCGATCCCGGTCTCGCTCTCCCGGTCGCGGATGAGGGTTTCGAGGCGGGTCCGCTCACTCACGATCAGCTCACGTGCGTGTTCAGCATCCATGGGCGGAGGGTACCCCAGCCAGGCTCCCGGAAATTCAACGGGTTGGCGTGTCCCGCAGCGCTTCTTTCCAGGTGCGGAAGCGGGTGTGAACAATGCCGTCGGGCCCCTCGCCGGTGCCAGTGCCGTCGGGAAAGAGCCGATAGGTGAACTGCCGGTCGAGGTCGTCGGCGGACAGCGCCATGTAGCGCGAGTCGCCCTTGTTGGGCGGGCCGGCCCGCCACAGCAGCCAGCCGCCGATGCGCCGCTTGTAGATCACCACCGGCGCGCCGATGTCCTCCCCCAGGGCAAGGAGTGCAGGCGGTGCCTCCACCCAGCGGTCGGCCGGGATCGTGCGATCGCGTTGCGGCAACTCGGGGAGATCCTCGGTGTGGTGGTCGACCTCGACGAGCGGCCGGTCCTCCGGAACAGTCACAGGCGAATGCTTGCAGATAGGGTCAAGGCCCATGCCGACTGTGGGAATCGTGATGGGGAGCGCCACCGACCTGGACGTGATGCGTCCGGCGGCCGAAGCGCTCGACGAGTTCGGGATCAGCCGGGAGGTGCGCGTCATCTCCGCTCACCGCGCTCCGGCCGACGCCGCCCGCTACGCCGAGGAGGCTGCCGGGCGCGGTCTCAAGGTGATCATCGCCGGCGCCGGCGGGGCTGCCCACCTGCCGGGCGTGCTGGCGGCGTCGACGTCGCTGCCGGTGATCGGCGTGCCGGTCCCGATCAAAGTGCTCGATGGGCTCGACTCGCTCCTTTCGATCGTGCAGATGCCGGCCGGTATCCCGGTGGCCACGGTGTCGATCGGCGGCGCCCGAAACGCAGGGCTGCTCGCCGTGCGGCTGCTGGCGGCCTCCGACCCGGCGCTGCAGGAGCGGATGGACGCCTTCCGTGCCACGCTGACCGAGAAGAACCGGGAGGCGGACGCCAAGGCGCAAGCCGAGTTCGGCTAGTCAGTTGTGGCGGGCCCGCAGCGCTCGCGACTCGGCCCGCACCGTGACCGCCTCCTCGGGCGGTAGTTCGCCGGCGACGTGGTCGAGCGCGGCTGCGGCCGATCCGAACCGTCCCATCGAGCCGAGCGCCCGGGCCAGGCCGAGGCGATCGGCCACGGCCAGCCCGGGAATGGTCAGGCGGAGCTCCAGCACCCAGGCCGCCGACCGCAGGTCGGCCGGCAGGAACACGCCCTGGAGGTTGAGGAGCATCCGGGCGAGGATCGCCCGAGCGCCGACCGGCGCAAGGTACGAGTCCTGCCAGGTCGTCCCTCCGAGGGCCGTGAAGATGTCCTGACACCCGGCGGTGTCGAGACGGCGGCCGCCGCCGAAGGGGTCGAGGAACGTGACCGGCTCACCCCGATGGCGAACGAGG
>JAICGL010000500.1 GCA_025923175.1 Acidimicrobiia bacterium | reverse complement strand
TGCGCCGATGAACGAACGGCCGGCTCACCCTTTGCGGCGATTGAGAAACTTCTCCATCCGTTCGCGCTTGTCGTCGCTCTCGAAGAGCAGCGATTGGGCCGCCATGTCGAAGGTGGAGGTGGCCGGGCGGTGGAGGCGCAGGGCCAGTTTCGTGAGCTCCAGCGCCCGCCACGACCGGGTGGCGATGGTGGCCACCATCTCGAGGGCGGCGTCGAGGGCCGCCTCCGGTTCGTGAACGACGTCGACCAGGCCGGCGGCCAGGGCGGCCGCGGCGTCGAGGCTCTCTCCGAGGTAGAGCATCCGGCGGGCCTGGGCCACGCCGACCAGTTGCGGCAGGCGCCAGTTGCCGCCCGCCCCGGCCAGGATTCCGAGGGCGAGCTCGGGCTGGGCAAAGCGAGCGCGGGTGGAAGCGATCCGGAAGTCGCAGGCCATGGCCAGCTCGCAGCCCCCGCCGAGGGCAGCCCCGTCGACGACGGCGATGGTCGGCCAGCGGTGCGCCTCGAGCCGCTCGAACAGCCGGACGTTGATGCCCATGAAGGCGTCGTCGGCGTCTCGCTCGAGGAGCTCACCGATGTCCGCGCCGGCGACGAACATCCCCGGCGTGGTGGAGTGCAGCACGACGATGCAGCGCTCCCGGGCGTAGTCGGTCAGCACCTGGTGGACGGCCTCGGTGGTGGCCAGATCGATGGCGTTGCGCTTTTCGGGCCGGTTGAACCCGATCAGGAGGGCATCGCCGCGGCGCTCGACCACCAGAGGCTCGTTGGTATCTGCCACGGGCCGGGACCGTACCGCAGGGCGACTGGTGGAGGGCGATCGTCGTGGTGCCCGGTGGCTCCGGTCGTGGAGGACCGACCGGCCGACGGGCACCCCGACTCCGAGAGGACCGGCGAAGGCATGGTGGTTGGCGAACCCGTCGGCTGGAGCCGGAGGGAGTGCGGCAGGCGGCGGGGTTCACGGCGGGAATCACGGCAACCCCGGCCGGCGAATGTGAAGCGGGGCAGGGGCCGAAGGTCGGGGCCGGTGACGGTGGGGGTCATTGGGCTGGCTCCTGGGTGAGTCGGGGAGGACAGGCCCAGCATTCCGCTCGTCGGGATGTCCGGCATCGGGCAGATGCCGTATTCCGGCCTGTTCGAACCCCTTATTTCGGATGGGCCGTGCGCCTTGACCGCCGCAAACGGCTGAGGTCAGAGTGACGCGTGGCTGCTCCTCCTCCGTCTGACTTCGTGGGCCGGGAGGCGGAGCTCGCCCGGTTGGTGGCGGCGCTGGAGAAGGCAGGCCAGGGCCGGGCGCCGGCCATCGTGCTGGAGGGCGAGAGCGGCGCCGGCAAGACCCGGCTGCTTCGGGAGTTCGCCGCTGTGGCCGCCGCACGGGGAGCCACGGTTCTGTTCGGACGGTGCGTCGACTGTGGAGACGCTGGGCCTCCGTATTGGCCGATCATCGAGGCCCTCCGGCCCGCCTCCACCGGCCACGAACCCGGTCGGGGTGCGAGCGGTGATCGCGCGGGGTTCTTCGAACAGACGCTGGACCGGCTGGAGGACCTAGGACACCTCTCCCCCGTCGCCCTGTTGCTCGACGACCTGCACTGGGCCGACCGGTCGACCCGCGACCTCCTCGGGTTCCTCCTGGCCAACCTGGCCGGAGAGCCGGGGCCGCTCGTGGTGACCGCGGTGCGGAGCGAAGCCCTGGTACCCGGGCACCCGCTGCTCCCCCTGCTGGCCGAACTTCGGCGCAGCCGGCGGGCCGAGTTCCTCCCGCTCGACCGGCTCGGGAAGGGCGACGTCGCCACCCAGCTGACCTCGATTCTCGGGCACGCCCCCGAGCCGGACCTGCTCGAGGAGATCTGGCGGCGCTCCGAGGGCAACCCCTTCTACGTCGAGGAGTTGCTGGCCGCGGCCCGCTCGGGTCACGAGCTCACCTCGACGCTCCAGCCGATCCTCGGCGCCCGGCTCGGAGCGCTCTCCACCGACGCCCGCGCCGCCGCCGGTGCCGTGGCCGCCGCCGTCGGGCCCGTCTCGCACCGCATCCTGGCGGAGGTGGCCGGGTTACCCCAGCCGGCGCTGCTGGCGGGGTTGCGGGAATGTGTCGACCACCATGTCCTCGTCGGTGACACCAAGGCCGGCACGTACGCGTTCCGGCACAGCCTGTTGCGGGAAGCCGCCTACGCGGAGCTCCTTCCCGGGGAGGCGATGCGCCTCCATTCCGCCTACGGCCGCGTCCTGCGCGCCCACGCTGAACCAGCGGTGGCGGACCTGGCCGCAGTTGCCTGGCACCTGTATGCAGCCGGAGAGGTCGAGCAGGCGCTGTCCGCGGCACTGGCGGCCGGAGAGGCCTCCGAGGCCGCCGGCGGTTACGCCGAGGCTCACGTGCAATACGAGCGGGCTCTGGAACTCGCCGGAGCGATCGACCGTGCCGCCCTGGCGGAACGGGCAGCCGAAGCGGCGCAACTGGCCGGGGAGCCGGCCCGTGCCGTCGAGCTCGTCGCGATCGCTCTCGAGGAAGCCCGTCCGGAGGATGCCTCACGGCTGCACCTGGCCCTCGGGCGCGCCCGATGGGCGGCCGGGGACAGTGACGGCGCCCTCGACGCCTACGACGAGGCGGTCCGGCGACTGCGGGATCCCGAGACCGGAGAGGGCGTCCGGGCGGTGGCGGCGGCAGCCGAGGCCCGGATGCTGGCCGGGCGGTACCGCGAGTCACGGCGGCTGGCCGAGGAGGGTCTGGCCCTCGCCCGGCGGCTCGAACTCCCCCACGAGGAGGCGGAGATCCTCGGCACGCTCGGTGTCGACCTGGCGTTGCTCGGCGACGCCGACGCTGCCATCGCTGCGCTGAACGAGGCGGTGAAGGCGGCCGAGAAGGCGGGACGGCCTCGACCCCTGGCCCGGGCCTGGCTCAACCGCGCCCAGGTCCTGGCCGGACCGCTCAACCGGCTGGGGGAAGCAGCTCAGGTGGCTGCCGCCGACCTCGAACGGTTGCGGGGGCTCGGCCTCGGCCGCTCCTACGGCGCCATCCTCGCCGCCACGCTGGCCAACACGCTGTTCCGGTCGGGCCGCTGGGGCGACGCCGATCCCGTCATCGAAGCCGCCCTGGCCGACCGGCCCACCGGGGAGGCCGCCATCGAACTCCTCCTGGCCCGCTGCCGGCTGGCCGTCGGGCGGGGGCAGTTCGCCGCCGCCCACGCCGACCTCGAACGGGTGGACCACAGCTGGACGCAGGCCATCGCTCCCCGTTACCAGGCACCGTTGCTCACGCTGGCGGCCGGACTGGCTCTGTGGGAAGGCCGGGTCGCCGACGCCCGCGAGGCCGTCGTGCGGGCACTCGAGCTCGTGGCCGGCAGTGACGACGCCTGGCTGGTCGCCGCTCTGCTGTGGCACGGGATCCGGGCCGAGGGAGACGATGCCGTGCGGGCCCGCACCCTCGGAGATGGGGTCGAGGCCAAGGCGGCCGCCGATGCCGCCGCCGGTCTCCTCGAACGCGCCCGGGCGCTGCAGGAAGGGGCTGCACCGGCGGTCCGGCCGGTGGTCGCGGCATACGACGCGCTCTGCCGGGCGGAGG
>JAICGL010000499.1 GCA_025923175.1 Acidimicrobiia bacterium | reverse complement strand
TCGCCGTCTCGAGCTCGGCCAGGGTATGACCCGGCTTGGCGGTGGCGGTGATGCTGAAGACCGAGTTGTCGGCCATGGAGTCGACATTGGTCGAGACCGACTGGGCGATCCGCAGGTCGTGCTCGAGGCGGCGGGACAGGCGGCTGGACCGGGTGCCATTGAGGACCCGGCTCGTCACGGTGGCGTCGTAGTCGCCGGGCTCGAAAATGGCCGGGGTCAGCCAGCCCATCGTCAAGCGGGGAAGCTCCACGGCGTCGGTCAGCGCCACTCGCTGCTCCTGTGTAATCGGCGGAGCGGGGACCACGTGGCGGGCGACGTCGGCGCCGCGGGGGATCGTGGCGAAGTACTTCGCCACCAGTTCCTTGGTGCGGGCGACGTCGATGTCGCCGACGATCACCAGGCTGGCGTTGTTGGGCACGTAGTACTGGCGGAAGAAGGCTTTCACGTCGTCGAGTTCGGCGGCCTGGATGTCGGCGTGGGAGCCGATGATGTTGGCGTGGTAGGGGTGCCCGGCCGGGAACAGCCGCTTGAAGAGCTCCTCGTCGGCCACCCCGTACGGCGCGTCGTCGTAGCTCTCCCGCCGCTCGTTGCGCACGACCGCCTGCTGGTTCGACAGGCTCGCCTGGTCGAGCCGGTCGAGCAGGAACCCCATGCGGTCGCTTTGCAGCCACAGCGCCAGCTCCAGCTGGTTCGCCGGGATGTCGGGAATGATGTAGTTGGTGTAATCGAAGTTGGTGCTGGCGTTCTCCGACGTGCCGGCCGCTTCGAGCAACCGGTCGGCCTCGCCCTCGGCAACGTGGGCCGACCCTTCGAACATCATGTGCTCGAAGAGATGCGCGAAGCCGGTCCGCCCCGCCTCCTCGTTGGCCGGGCCGACGTGGTACCAGAGGTTCACCGCCACCACCGGCAGTCGGGTCTCCCGGCGGAGGATGACCTCGAGCCCGTTCTCGAGCTCGTATCGCTCCGTCCGCAGATCGAGCTTGGGGACGGCTCCGGCGTCGACAGTCTCGGACCGGCTCGCCAGCGCCGCGACGCCGATCGCCAGCACGACCATCAGGACCAGCCCGACGGTTGTCCCTCTCGCTCGCTCAAGCATGGTGTCGGTGCACTACCGCCCGGCCCCGACACGCAGGGGTTCGAGGGCAGTGATGTAGGCGGCGAGCCGGTCGGCGGCGTCCACGGCGGTGCCGGGGTCGTCGAGGTCGGCGTCGGCCCAGGTCTCGGAGGCACGGCGCCAGGGGCTGGGCCGGCCGAGGAAGGCGCCGGTCTCGACCTCCGGCCCGAGGGTGCGGCGCCAGCGCCGCTCGCCGGTGAGGATGCGCTGGAGGACGGCGTCGCTGCGGGCGGCGTCGGGATGCTCGGCATGGAAGCCGATCTCGAGGACCGTCACCCCGTCGCGGCGCACGAGTTGGGCCTCGTAGTGCTCCCGGGCGTCGGCCCCGAACCACACCTTGGCGTTGCGGCCGGTGACGCGGGAGAAGAACCCGCTCTGCTCAGGAGGCAGGAATCCGATGAGGGTTTCGACGACCTCGACGAAGAACGCTCGGCTCACCGGCCTCAGTTCGTGTTGAACGGGTTGTTCGGGGGCACGGGCTGGTACCCGCTACCGGCCTTGGTCGGTGGCGGGTAGACCGCACTGCGGACGACGAGCGTGCCGGCGATCTTGTCGTGGAACGTCTGGTGCATCGGGTCCCACGCTGCCCACAGGAGTCCGAGGCCCAGAGTGAAGGCGTCGACGAACCGGGCCAGGTACCGGCCGATGGCCAGCCCGTAGCCGAGGGGTGCGCCGTTGCTCTTGCGCACCACCCGGATCCCCAGGGCCTTCTTGCCCAGGGTCTGCCCGTCCGGCATGCCCTCCATGATGACGAAGTAGGCCGGTCCTATGAGCCAGGTAATCATCATGATGAGGCCGCCTACCCCACTCGGGCCGGGATCCGAGTTCACGAAGGGTTCGGGGTCCGGGACCGTGGCGGCCACGACGAGGAACCCGGCGGCCATCGCCACCCAGAGGATGAAGGTGTCGATCACGGTGGCGCCGACCCGCTGCCCGAAGCTGGCCAGCCCCTCGGCGACCGGCCCGCCGGTGCCGCCGCCATAGCCGGGCGGCGCCGGGTACGTCCCGGGCGGCGGGCCGTAGGCGGAAGGCGGTGGGGCGTAGCCGGTGGGCGCGCCGCCGTAGCCCCCGCTCGGCGGCGGAGGAGCCGGGGGCGGAGGAGGTGGGGGCGGCGGCATCGAGGGCGGCTCCGGGGGCGGGCCTGACGGGGGGCCCGGCGGCGGGCCCCCCGGCGCCGCACCCGGGTTGTCGGGCGTGGCTGCTTCTGCCGCCGAGGTCGCCCGTCCGCAGCGGGGGCAGAACCGGCTGCCGGTGGGGACGTCAGCGCCGCACGCGACACACAACATGTGACCGCTCCTTCCGAGGGGTGAGCGGGGGCTGCTCGGTCGATAAGCGTATTCGTGTGCGGAGATGGCCGTTGGCGGGTACATCTCCTGAATGAACAGGCTCGACGAGAACCTCGTGCGGGACACCGTCTGCGGGCTCGAGTTGCAGCTCATCGACGCGGTCGAGCGTCAGGAGCGCGCCGAGGTACAGGACGACGCAGACGAAGCCGCCCGCATCCAGAGCGAGATCGACCGGCTGCAGGCCCAGCTGGCGGCGGTGGCCGATGCGGTCGCGGTCGCCGACTGATCGATCCTCAGCTGTCGTAGTCGCTTGACCAGTCGCGCTCTTCGACGTCCCACTCGACCGCGTCAGGCCCCGGCATCTGGGTCGTGACGTGCGTCATCGAGGTGGTGGGCGTGGCGCCGTGCCAGTGCCATTCGCCCGGCATGACGACGGCGATGTCGCCCGGGCCGACCAGCCGGCGCTCCTCGGCGGTGGCAATGAAGCCCTGACCGTCCGTCACGTGAAGGATCTGCCCGGCTGCATGGGTGTGGGGCCGGGTGCGCCCCCCGGGGTGGAAGTGGACGGCGAAGATGTTGGGGCCGCCGGCGAAGGGGCTCGTAAAAGGCTGAAGCTGCATCTCGCCCTGAAAGTGCGGCTTCAGTTCGGGTGGGAACTCGCCCTGCGTGTTGTCGACATGGTGGAAGTCCATGCGGACTTCTTACCGCGTTACCGCAGCTTGCAGAGCACTGCGCCAATCGTCAAAGACGAGTTGTAGCGAGGACGTCCAGTGCGTCGCGCAGCGCCTCCAGCCGCTGCTCCACGTTGAGCACCTCGGCGTACAACTGAGCCGACTGCTCGACGTCAAGGGCGTCGACGGCGTCGGTAATCGACACCTCGATTTCGTCGATGAACTGCTCCATGGGGGACATGCCAGGGGGTTACCCTTCGTTTGGCGTGCAAAAACCACGCTCAGTGAAGATTCGAGCGCTCAGGGCGCTTTGCAACCGGTTGACTCGGTGAACGATGGTCAGTTAACGTCGATAACTGAACGACGGTCACCGAAGTTGGAGGTTGCCCATGCTGGAGCGACTGGGCGGAGCCGTCTTCCGGCGGCGCTGGGCGGTGCTGGCGGTCACCGGACTGCTCCTGGTGGCGGCGGGGCTGTTC
>JAICGL010000498.1 GCA_025923175.1 Acidimicrobiia bacterium | reverse complement strand
GAAGGGCCACCTGGTGGAGGCGACGGTCCTCCGGGAGGAGCAGGTCTTCATCGCCGCCATGGTCAGCGCCGCTGGACGGCAGCGGGAACTGGAGTCGGCGCTCCGGGCGGCCATCGAGGCGGCGATGCGCACCGGGCAGGCGCACGCCCTGCTCAACCGGCTCCTCGCCACCGAACCGGAGTCGCTGGTGGCGTTGGTCACGACCGATCGCGGCCCGGTCCTGTCGGCCGCTCGTCAGGCGCTGCAGGAGATCCTCAGCGCCTGGCTGCCCCGGGTCCCCAAGGCCCGGCTGCTCATGGCGACCGACGCCGTCGCCCGCCTCGTCGTCAGCTACGTGGTGAACCCGCCGGCGGACTCGTCGTCCCAGGTGGCCACCCGGCTGGCCCAGTTGCTCGTGAACGGACTACCAGGCGCGGCGTGAGAGCCGCACGGGAAGGGAAAAGGGGAAACGTGATGTCAGGTCGGGGCCCCGAGACGGGCCCGCTTGAGACCGAGGTGGCCACCACCACCTCTGGACGGCCACTCACGATCCCCGGCGCCCAGCCTCGGGAAGCGCCGCCGAAGGACGAGCCGCGCCGTGCCCGGGGGTTCGGGGGTGTCCCCCGAAGGCTCAGCCCCAACCCGCTCAAGCCGCTCGATCGGGGTCTGACCCAGACGGGCGAGATGCTGTGGCTCTTCCTATTGGTGGTGAAGACCGCCGTACGGCATCCGCGCGGCTACTGGGGCGACGTGCGGGACCAGATGTACTCCATCCTCCGGCTGTGCTGGGTGCCGATGGTCATCTCCACCTTCTGCTTCGGGTTCGGGGCACCCGGCCTCCAGGCGCTCAACTTCTTCGCCATCTTCGGCATCCCTGAACGGCTGGGCTCTTTCTTCATCATGGCCTCGGTGCGGGAGTTCGCCCCGTGGATCAACGCCATGGTGGTCGCCGGAGTGGTGGGCACGGCCATCACCGCCGACCTCGGCGCCCGGCGCATCAGGGAAGAGATCGACGCCATGGAGGTGCTCGGGGTCGATCCCCTGCGCACGCTGGTGCTGCCCCGGATCGTCGCCCTCTTCTTCATGACGGGCCTGCTCGACATCGTGGCGCTGCTCTTCGGAACCCTCGGCGGTTTCGTGGCTGCGGTGGGGGTCGGCGGCGCCACCCCGGCGGCGTTCATCGACAACTTCTTCGACAACGCCACGCTGCCCGACCTCGTCGGCAGCGTGGTCAAGACCGCCCTGTTCGGCCTCATCATCGGCGTCGTCTGCTGCTACAAGGGATTCCGGGCTGAGGGCGGGCCGGCCGGGGTGGGGCGGGCGGTCAACCAGGCGGTGGTCGTCGCCTTCGCCGGAATCTGGATCTTCAACTACGTCTTCACCACGATCCTGCTGGGGCTGAATCCCGGAATGCAGGTGTTCAAGTGAGCAGGACCGGTACGGGCCGACGGGACGTTACGGACCGCACCGAGTTCGACTCGCCCGACGCCGAATGGACGGTCCTCGGGCCCGGCACGCTGTGGTCCAAGGGTCGCGGACTCCTGGAGACGGCGGGCGACATCACGCGCTTCTCCTTCGAGGCGCTGCGCGCCATCCCCAAGCTTCGCCTCTACCCGTCGGAGGTCTTCCGGCAGGCGTCGATCCTCATCGTCAGCTCCGGCTTCATTGTCTGGCTGATGGAGTTCGTGATCGGGCTGCAGTGCGGCCTCGAAGGCAATTACACCCTCAAGCAGATCGGCGCCCCGGGCTACTCCGGGATCTTCGCCGCCTGGTGCGCCATCAGGGAGATGGCGCCGTACATGTGGGGCTACATCCTCGCCGCCAAGGTGGGCTGCGGGCTCGTGGCCGAGATCGGGTCGATGCGGATCTCCGAGGAGATCGACGCCCTCGAGGTGATCGGCGTCCGCCCCATGCCCTACATCGTGGCAGCGCGCGTCGTCGGGGCGTGGATTGCCCTGCCGTTCCTCTACATCGTGGGGCTCGGCGTCATGTACTTCGCCGAGTGGCTGGTGGTGGTCAAGCAGCTCGGCGAGGTGTCGAACGGCGGCTACCTCCTCACCTTCTGGCTCTTCCAGAACCCGACCGACTTCCTCTACTCGCTGATGAAGATCATGGCGATGGGCACGGTCATCGTCTTCGTCGGTTGCTACTACGGCTACAAGGCGTCGGGTGGCCCGGTGGGGGTCGGCTGGAACACCGCCAAGTCGATGATGGTCAACATGGTCCTCGTCCACGTGATCGGGATGTTCGGCACGCAGCTGTTCTGGGGGCTGTCGCCGAACGCGCCGATCGCCAACTAGGGAATGCAATGAGTGCCGCGATCGAAGTCGACGATGTCCACAAGTCTTTCAACGGGTTCAACGTCCTCAACGGGCTGACGGTCGACTTCGTCGAGGACGCCATCACCACGGTGCTCGGCCCGTCGGGGACGGGAAAGAGCGTGCTCCTCAAGCACATCATCGCCCTGCTGTACCCCGATGCGGGCGACATCCGGGTCTTCGGCAAGAGCATCATCAAGATGAACGAGGACGAGCTCTTCGAGATGCGGGAGGGCTTCGGCGTCCTCTTTCAGGACGGCGCGCTGTTCGGCTCCATGAACATCTACGACAACGTCGCTTTCCCGCTGCGCAAGCACACCAAGCTGCCCGAGGACAAGATCCGGCCGATCGTCATGCAGCGCCTGAGTGAGGTCGGCCTCGAGGAAGCCACCCGCAAGATGCCCAATGAGATCTCGGGCGGCATGCGGAAGCGGGCCGGCTTCGCCCGGGCGCTCGTCCTCAATCCGAAGATCGTCCTGTTCGACGAGCCGGACTCTGGCCTCGACCCGGTGCGCACCAGCCTGCTCTGCGATCTGATCCTCAACGTGCACAAGGAACACGGCGGGACCTACCTGCTGGTGACCCACAACATCCCCACCGCCGAGAAGGTGTCCGACTACATCGGGCTGCTCTGGCAGGGTCGCCTCGCGCACTACGGGCCGACGGCCGAGGCGTTCTCTTCCGAGGACCCCTTCGTACGCCAGTTCCTGGCCGGCGAGTCCGCCGGCCCGCTGGGAATGGATTGATGTGACTCCCCGCCGCTCCCTCATCATCGGCGCCTCCGTGGTGGTGGCCGTCTTCGTGGTGGCGGCCGGAATCAACTTCCTCGGCGTCGGCGGCGGGGGCTACAAGGCGACGTTCGTCTTCCCCCATGCCACGAACCTCTTCACCGGTAGCCGAGTGCAGGTCGACGGGTTCAACGTCGGGCTCGTCGACAGCCTCGAGGTGCGCGACGGCAAAGCGCTGGTCAAGGTGACGGTGGACGACAAGCACGCACCGCTCCGGGAGGGGACGACCGCCCGGATCGACTGGCAGTCGCTGCCCGGGGAACGCATCGTGCAGATCACCCCAGGGCCCGAGGCCAACGCCGCACTGCCCGACGGGGCGATGATCACCGCCACCACGCCCCGGATCGAACTCGACCAGGTCCTCTCCGCCCTCGATCCGGAGACCCGGGCCGAGCTGCGCCGGATCATCCCCGGCATCGATCAGGCGCTGGCCGGCAACGAAGAGGATCTGGGAGCCACGCTGCAGGCGGCCGGCCCCGCGCT
>JAICGL010000497.1 GCA_025923175.1 Acidimicrobiia bacterium | reverse complement strand
CCGGCGATCCGGCCGCCTTCGACGACCGCCACCGAGAGCCCGTTCTGGGCCAGCAGCAGCGCCGTGGTCAACCCACTGATCCCGCCGCCCACAACGACGACATCGGTCTCCTCATCACCCCGCAGCGGTGCGTAGTCCGTTGCGGGGGTCGTAGCCATCCACAGCGACGGGTTCGGGTCCAGCAGCGCCACCATCCACCTCCGATCGCAGGATCGCTACCCGGCAGACGCGCTGGTCACCCAAGAACGTCGCAATGCGGTCACTCCGCTGTCGACGTCGGCGTCCGGGTCGGCCAGAGGTAGTCCGCGTCGTCCGGGGCGTCGGGGAAGCGGGGTCCGTACCACTCCGGATCCTTGCGGAGCAGCGAGGCGCGGTGGCTGCGGTGGAGCGCCTCGTCGCCTAGCCAGGGCGGCAGAAGCCCGAGTTGGGCCAGCTCGGCCTGGCTCCGGACGGTGTCGACGCCGGCGTCGGCCAGGTCCTGGCGGATCTTGGCATCGCAGGTGTCGGCGAAGCCACGGGCGCACCATTCTCGGCAGATAACCACGCCGTAGGCGCCGAGGGCCTCTTCGTAGCCGCGCCACATCTTGGCGGCGGGATGGTTCCGCCAGCCGTACTTGGGCCACGTGATGGCGCGCACGATCTGGAGGACCTCAACCCGCTGCTTGCCGAGCCGTCTGGGGTCGAGCGAAGCCGCAGAGGCGGCGAAGTCGGCAAAGGGCAGGAACGTCTGCATCAGGAAACGCCCGCCCGGGCTGCCGGCTGGCAGTTGGGGCAGGCGAAGGCGTCCCGCCCGCCGATGACCGACGCGTCGACGGCGGCGCCACACGATCGGCACAGATCCTGCCGGTACACCATGCGGGCCTCGTTTTCGGCGACCTTGGCGCGGGTGTCGTCGTCGAGGTCGGCGGTGAGGATCCGCCCGTCTTCCACCGCCCGCTGCATGACTCGACGGGCGACGTCCCACCAGCGGTCGAACTCCGATGAAGTCAGTCCGGCGGCCGGACGGGCGGGGTGGATGCCCGCGAGGAACAGCGTCTCGGCCCGCAGGACGTTGCCGATCCCGGCAACGACGGACTGGTCGAGGAGGGCCGCGCCGACCGGTCCCCCGTAGCTCTGAATGTTGCGCCAGACCTCGTCGCGGTCGGCGTCGGGGCGCAGCGGGTCGGGGCCGAGCCGGCCGACGAGTTCGGCCCACTGCAGGTCGTCCAGCATCTCGCAGCGAGTCGGGGCGATGAGATCCCAGGCGACGGTGGCGGCGGCACCCAGACGAAGCCGTACCTGAGGGCGGGCGGGGCCGGCGGGCCGGAGGCGGAGCCACTTGCCCTGCATTCCGAGGTGCACATGCAGGTTCCGGCCGCCTTCGTAGTGGTGGCGCAGATGCTTGCCGTACGCCTCGACGCTATGGAGGCATCGCCCGTCGAGCTCGGCGGCGCCGGTGGTGAAGCGCCCCTGGGGCGAAATGGCCTGCGCTGGTTGACCGACCAGCTCCTGCTGGTCCCGGGCGAGGCGGTGCAGGCTGTGACCTTCGGGCACGCCGTTGCCGTCAGTCGAGCACCGGCTCGCCCACGTCGGCCGGGGTCGCTTCGTGAGCGCGGCGTCCCGCACTCCGTCGGGCAGCTTTGAGCTCAGCTTCGAAGACATGTCGCCGCCCATCGGAAAGGTCCTCCCGCACAGCGGCCTCGACGTCTCGAACGCAGCGCCAGTACTGGTCGTCGAACTCCTCGATGATCTGAAACGTCCAGCGGCCCGCGAGGACGTTCCGGCCGACTACGTCAGTGCGCACGACCCTCTCCCAGCGGGGATGCCTCGCCGTCGCCAGCTGATCGGCGGCTTCTTCGAAGAGGAAGTCCGCCCGGCCGATCAATTGGTGGAAGTCGTAGAGGCGGCCCCGAGCACGCTCGACATATTCGAGGGCTTCGCTTAGCTTACCGGTGGCGGCGACGACGCCGTCATCGGAGCCGTCCGGTCTGCGGTGGTCGTCGTCGAGGGTCACGACGAGGAGCTTTCCGCTTCCTTCCCATCTCAAACAGGGCTCAGGCTCCGGCTTGGAGGACGACAACAGCGATGTCGTCGTGGGGCTCGCCGTGCTGGAAGGAGACGGCAGCATCGGCGAGACCGGTGGCGATGCCGGCTGCACCGCTCCCGCTGGCCAGTTCGCTGACCAATGTCTCGACCCGCTCACTGCCGAAGAATTCGTCGCCCCAGCGCGCCTCGGTGATCCCGTCGGTGTAGAGGACGAGGGAATCCCCCGGCCGCAGCGGGACGGGCGTGTCGCTGATCTCGGCAGCCGGGAGCATTCCCAGGATGCTTCCGTTCTCGCCGACCCGCTTGCTCGTCCGACCGTTGGTCAGGATGGGTAGCTCGTGCCCGCCGACCGCCACGGTGATGTCCGCCCCGCCGGACGTCGGGGCCACCTCGAGCAGGACGGCGGTGCAGAACCGGTCGGGCTGGTACCGCGCCAAGACCTCGTGGACGCAGCGCAGCAGGTGTGCCGGCGACGAGGAGTGCAACGCCTCGGCCCTCACCGTGTACCGGGCGAAGGCGGTGACGACGGCGGCGGAGGGCCCCTTCCCCGACACGTCGCCGACGACGACGGAATGCGTCCCCCGGCCCGTCTCGAAGACGTCGAAGAAGTCGCCGCCGACGGTGATGCCGTCGCCCGCCGGACGGTAGGCGCCGGCCACATCGAGGCCCGGGATCGAGAACTCGAGCGGTGGCAGCAGCGTCGCCTGCAGCGTCTCGGACAGTGCCCGGGCACTGGCCTCGGACTCCTCGGCCCGCCGCCGGGCGGCGACGAGCTCCTGCTCGTAGGCCCGGCGCTCCCGTGCGTCGAACAGCACCGTCCGCACGATCTCCGGCCGGCCGGTGGAATCTTCCCGGAGGACGGAGTTGGCGAGGACGGGAAGCCTCCGCCCGTCGGGGAGGCGCAGGCTGACGGCGATCTCCCGCACGCTGCCCTGCATGCGGAGCAGCGGCGCATAATGCGTCTCGAAGAAGATCCGGTCACCCGGGGCAAGGAGGTTCTGGAACCGTTCCCGGCCGATGATCTGGGTGCGGTCGAACCCCGTCCAGGCGAAGAACGTGGCGTTGGCCTTAATGATTGTGCCGTCGGACAGCGTCGAGAGGTAGCCGCACGGAGCGTTCTCGTAGAGCTCGACCGGATCGTCGTCGAGAAGCGCTGTGTAGAAGGCCTCGTCCGGCTCGCCCAGCACCTGCTCGGGATCCCTCGTCACAACGTCCGCAGGAACGCTCGGATCGCCTCGGTCGTTTCGGCCGGGGCGCTCAGGTTAGGGCAGTGGCCAGTGGCCGCCATCTTCACCATTTGGGCGCCAGGGATTTTCTCCGCGACATAGCGCCCCACTGCGTCGGGGGCGATCACGTCGTCGGTGCACTGCAGCACCAGGGTTGGAACCTTGACCCGCTCGAGGTCGGCCCGATTGTCGGAGAGGAACGTCGCCCGGGCGAAGCGGCGCTGGATCTCGGGGTCGGTGCGGCAAAAGCTCTCGGTCAGCTCGGCGCCGAGCTCGGGCCGGTCGGGGTTGCCCATGATGACGGGCGCCATGGCCGAT
>JAICGL010000496.1 GCA_025923175.1 Acidimicrobiia bacterium | reverse complement strand
GTAGAGCACGTTGACGAGATACTTGCCGATGACGAGGGCGGTGCGGGGCACCGGCCACGACAGCGTGATGTCGAGAGAACCGGCCCGGCGCTCTTCGGCGAAGGAGCGCATGGCGATGATGGGTGTCAGCACCAGCAGCGTGGTGGCGATGTTCGAGTAGTACTGCTCGAGGTCGGGCAGCTGCGACTGAACGAAGAACGTCACGAAGAAGATGCCGGAGATGGCCAGGAAGGCGCAGGCGATGGCATAGGTGTGCGGCAGGCTGAGCAGCGACCGCAGCTCCCTGCGGATGACGGCGAGCGTGGCGCCGATCACTTCGGCTTCTCCTCAGTGGGCTTGACCTGTACGGCCTGGCGGAAGGCGTCCTCCAGAACGTCGGACAGCGGCTCGATCGCTTCCACCGCCCAGCCGGCCTGCACGAGGCGGCGGGTCAGCGCGGCCACCGACGCCTCTCCCTGCAACTCGACCACGGCGTCACAGGCGCCCGGCCGGGCGGCGGCCCGGATCACCCGGCCACCGACCTCGATCACGATCGACGCCAGAGCATCCTCGTCACCGCCCTGGGCCCTGACCCGCACCCGGCGGGCTTCGGCGCCACTGAGGGTCAGCTCGACGGTCGGGCCGTCGTAGACGAACGATCCCTGCGCCACCACGAGCAGCCGGTCGCAGAGGAGCCGGGCTTCGGGGAGGGTGTGGGTGGAGAGCACCACCACGTGGTCGGAGGCGTACTCCGACAGCATCGCCCGGATGTCGAGCAGGTTGAGCGGGTCGAGACCGGCCGTGGGCTCATCGAGGATGAGGACCACCGGGTCGCCCAGGAGCGCCTGCGCCAGGCCCACCCGCTGCCGGTAGCCCTTCGACAGGTTGCCAATGATCCGGGTGCGCACGCCATCGAGGCCCGCCCGCATGATCGCCCGTTCCACGGCCCCAGCGCGCTCGGCGCGGGCGATGCCCTTCGCCGCCGCTACGTAGGCTAGATAGGCGGTGGTGCGCATCTCCGGCGGGAACGAGACCCGCTCGGGCATGTAGCCGACGAGACGGCGCATCCGGTGGGGATGGCGTTCGGCGTCGAGCCCGTCGATGGCGATCCGGCCCCGATCCCAGGACTGGATCCCGGCCATGCACTTCATGAGCGTGCTCTTGCCCGCGCCGTTGGGGCCGAGCAGTCCGATGAGACCGTTGTCCAGCCGGCAGTCCACACCCCGCAGCGCGGGCCGCGTGCCGTAAGTCTTCACCAGACCCTCAACCACGACGCGCCCGGAAGCCAGCGGCGTCTCCGCCACGGCATCCGGGCGCGACCCCGCGTGGGTTACGGGGGGTGTGGCCGTCATGCTGAATGGACTAGCGGGCCCGCCCGGTCGTGTCGGTCTGGCCGGCCAGCTCGTTGAGGTAGTCCGCGATCTGCTCGATGGCGTCACCCGTCCACTTCAACTGCTGCTGCAGATCGGCGACCTGGGAGGCGAGCTCTTCGGTGGTGACGGCGTCGGCCGAGGCGGTCTTCGTGCCGGTGAAGAACGCCACCGAACCGATCACGGCCAGGGCCACGCCGAGCAACCCGCCGCTCGCCACGTACGGGATCTGCGCGGCGATGTTGTTGATGTCCTTGATCTGCATCCAGGTGATCAGCAGGGCCAGCAGCCCGACGAGCATCAGGCCGATGCCGATGATCCCCTGCCGGTTCAGCGCCAGCCGGCCGCCGCTCTCGGTGGTGTCATCATCCAGGCCGACGACCGTGTCGAACTCGAAGCCCTGCACCGTTTCTGCGCTTGCAGCCATCTCCCTCTCCTTCCCTTAGGCCTTCTTGCCGAACACGGCCATGCCGACTGCCCAAACCATCGAGCCCATCAGCAGGAGGATCCCGCCGAGGAGGCCGTTGGCGGTGTTCTTCGCAGCCCGTTTCGATTCGGCGGCCGCCAATTGGGCGTTGGCGCCCACCTGCGGCGTCCCACCCGCCAGAAGTCCGAGTCCCTCGTCCGCCGCCGGAGCGGCCGCCTGGTCGGTCGCGGCCGCCGCTGAAGCGTCAGCGGCGCCTGTGTCTGCGCCGGTAGAGGCGCTGCCGTAACCGCCCGACCCCAGACCCGACGACCCGGAGTCGAGCCCGGCTGACACGCCCAGCGCACTGGCATCGGCAGACGTCGACGACGGGGCGGCGGTCAGGTCCGCCGAGCCGGCGGCCGAGCTCTCGTCGCCGAATTGACCCTCGAGCGGCGAATCACCGGTCCCCCCCGGCGACCCCGAGGCGAGGTCAGGCGGGATGCCACCGGCATCGGGCACCACGCCCTCGAGGCTGTTGAGGAGGGCGTAGGCACTGGCGTACCCGAGGCGGACGCCGAAATGCGAACCGCCCTGGCCCTCGCGGCCCGTGTTGACCTGGCCGATCTCGAGGGCGGGGCCGGTCGCGTGCACGCCGCCGTCGTCATCCTTGGTCGTGGTCGGGGCTACGAGCTGGATGTAGTTCGCCCAGGCCTGCTCCTTGAGAGCTGCGCCGCCCTTGGCCACCTCGGCGTTGAACTGGTCGATCACGTCACGGCCGGCGACCTCCTGCCCGGCCAGCGTGATTCCCGCACCGCCGAAAGCCGCCACGGGCTCACCGGCGTTCTCGACGCCGGCGATGGTCATGGCGTAGCTGATCTTCGGTTCCCCGTCGAGCGGGTACTCGAGCTTCAGTTTGGTCTCCATCAATGCGATCCGAACGGCGCCAACCTGGACGCCGGTCACCCGCGAAGTCGCCTCATCCGTGAGGAGCTTGTCCCCGTCGAAGACGGCGTGGGTCTTGGCGTAGCCGCCGTCGACCATCAGCTCGCCCGGAGCCGGCGTCACGGCCGAAGTGGCTTCGCTGAAGCACTCGGTCCGGGTCGGGTTCTCCGTCGTGGCGTGAGGGCCCGCCATCCCGAAGGGGGCGACCTCCTGCTTGGTGCCGCGGCCCACATCGGGGTTCTGGCTCCGGGCGAGGGTCCGGTTCTCGTAGTGGCCGGTCGTCTGCAGCACGCCCTCTTCCACGACCTCGTCCGGGTAGTAGAGCGAGGCGAAGCATTCGGAGCGCCCCGGCGAGGCATCGAGGTACGAGCGGGCGAACGGTGCACCCGGTCGCAGCTCGCCGGGGATGCCGAAGAACGGCGATACCGGACGGGCGTCGGCGAACGACAGCCAGTTCCGCTTCCCGGCCAGCTTGAAGAATTCCTCGTCGGAGACAGCCCCCACGGCCGGGACCATCCCCAGCACGAGGCCTCCGACAATGAGAAGAGTGAAGAACCTCTTCATCTGCTACACCCCCTTGGCCGCAGTGGCCACCATCTCGTCACTCAGGTACGTCTCGTCCATGTGGCGCTCGGCCGCGTCGACCGGGCCGGAGAACACGATCCGGCCCTTCTCCAGCACCTCGCCCCGGTCCGCCCGGCCGACCAGCCGCGAAGCGAACTGGTCGACGACGATGACGGAGAGGCCCCGGTCGCAGAGCTGGCGCAGGGTGTCGAGGAGTTCCTCGACAACCAGCGGCGCCAACCCCATCGACAGCTCGTCGACCAGCAACAGCCGGGGCCGGGACATGAGCGCCCGGCTGATGGCCAGCATCTGCTGCT